>CAIVQM010000535.1 GCA_903908025.1 uncultured bacterium | reverse complement strand
GTCAGCCGGGCGTGGGTTCCGTGACCAATTGCAGGTGATCCAGGTTGGTCTCGGTGATGTCTTCGCCATGCAGGTGTCCCACGACATGACCGCGTTGCAGGACGATGACCTCGGTGCACAAGCTGGTGAGCTCGTACGAATCCGACGAGCACACCACGACCGCTGCGTGGCGCGAGATCTCACGGATCCGCTCGTGGATCTCCGCAACGGCGCCCACGTCGACGCCTTGGGTTGGCTCATCGAGTATCAGTGCCCTCGGTTTGACGTTAAGGCAGCGAGCCAGAACGACCTTCTGCTGGTTGCCGCCGGACAATGTGCTGATCGCTCCCTCAGGGGTCGCGGACCGAATCGACAGTTTGCTGATCCAGTCGCGAACGGTGCCCGCTTCCTGGCGCGCCGTCAGCAAGCTGAGCCCCCGGCGGCCGATCACCTGCGACAGCGTGAGATTCTCGCGGATGTTCTGCGTGGGAACGATGGCCAATCTCGCTCGGTCCGCTGGCACCAGCGTCACGCCGGCCTTCACGGCTCGCCGTGGCCGGTTGCCAGCAAGCGGGCCGCCCCCGAGCGTGACGGTCCCTCCACGGTGGGTCGCCCCGAGCAGGAGTTGCGCGACTTCTTCACGTCCCGAACCGCTGATTCCGGCGATGCCCACAATTCGGCCCGGAGCGGCGCTGAACGAGAGGCCGCGCACGAGAAGACCACGCAGGTCTTCGACGACCAAACGGGAGCCGTCGGCTACCGCGGCTTCCTGTTCACTCGCACTGTCCTGCGCTGGACGGCGGCGGCGCCAATCTGAACTGCCGACCACCTGATCTGCGAGGGTCGTCATCGTCAGTTCGCTGGCCAAAGTGCTGGCTACTCGCCTGCCGTCTTTCAGAACCGTGACGCTCTCGCAGACTTGCAACACCTCTTCGAGGTGGTGTGTCACGTACAGGACCGCGACGCCCTGGGCCCGCAACGTGCGCACGAGATCGAGCAGTCGATCGATCTCGGTCTCGGGCATGGTCGCCGTTACCTCATCCAGCAGGAGGATGCGAGGGCTAGGCATGCCTCTTCGCGGAAGCAGGGCACGCGCGATTGCTACCGCACTTTGCGCCGCGGCCGGCAGTGTGCCCACATGAGTTTTCGGGTTCACGTCGTATCCCAGTTTTGCCATTTGTTCGGCAGCCAACCGGTTCTCGCGGCGCCAGGCAATGCGGCCGAATCTGCTGGCTGCGTAGCCGGAGCCAAGGTTGAGGTTCTCGGTAACGGACAATCCGTCAACCAGGCCAAGGTGCTGATGCACCACTCGCAGGCCCAGTCGCTCGGCCCCGGTCGGCGACTCCCAGGGCAGCGCTTGGCCGCCCAATTCGACCACCGACCCCCCGTCGGGCCGGTAGACCCCCGAGAGGATCTTGATGAGGGTGGACTTGCCGGAGCCGTTGTGTCCGACGAGCCCGTGCACCTCACCGGGCTCGACGCGCAGGTCCACCGAGTCCAGGGCTCGTGTCCCCGGGAAGGTCATCGAGAGCCCGCGCACCTCTACAACCGGAACTTGGGTCACTCAAACTCCCTCTTGACATAGGGCGGCACCGGAATCGATGCCGCCGGCTAGGAAAGGAATGCCAGGGGCCGGATCAAGAGTCCGGCCCCTGGCATTAGGCCCTACCTAGGGCTAGCTGATCTTCCAGAGCCGCTTGAACTGGCCGGTGTAGTTCTTAGCGCCCGCAAACGCCGTGGTGTCGACCGTCGTGTTCTTCTGCGTGTTCACGTACAACGGCATGGTGGCCTTCCAGTTGGGGGTGAGGCTCATGCCCAGGCTCTGACGCGCCATCCCATCAATGACCGTCCAGCCCCCCTGCTCCAATCCCCACTGTATGGTCGAACCCATTTGCCCGGCAGCCACGAGCTTGAGGTTCGCGACGTCTGCAGATGACGAGCTCATCACGACGTTTGTGAGCCCCGCATTGGCGGCCGCAGCGGGCCAGGTGAGGGATGCGGATCCCAGGCAGAACACCACGTTGGTGATCTCGGGGTGCGTGCGTACGTAGGCCACGGCGGTAGTGACCATCTTGCCGTTTCCAAGATCGGCGAGAGGGCTGTCAATCACGGTCACCCCGCATCCAGGACAGTTCTTCTTGTACTCAGTCTGGAACACGTCAGTGAAGATCTTGAGTGCGGGAAACCCGGGGGCCCCCATCACCAAGGTGTTCGGCTTGCCGTTGCGGTTCACGATGACCCAGTCAGCGGCGATCTTGCCCTGATTGGCGTACAGCTCTGGTCCTGCGGGATTGCCAAAGATCCAGTTCGCCGGGCCGGCCGGCACGTCGACGGTTCCTCTGTCGAAGATCGGCACGTTCGCCGCTCTAGCGGCGTCGAGCGCCGGCTGAAGGACCGCCTGCGGGACGCCAGCGACCGCGATGTAGTCGGCGCCCTGGGAAAGAGCCTGCTGGACAAGCCCCACCGCCTCCGACTGCAGCTTGTAGGTGAGTGAAGTCCCAGTCCAGCCCAGCGCCTTCGCACCAGCCAGGAACCCACTCGCAACGCGCACTGAGTTTGGAATGCCGGTGTCGATATAGAAGACCTTCTTGCCCTTGGGCGGGGCTTTGGGGAACGGCGCGGCCAGAAGGCTCCTTGAAATGGTCGCCGGAGGTGCGAGTGACGCTGCGAGCTGGCGCTTGGCGGCCGCAACCCCGGGAGAGTCGGCGGTCGGCACAACTGCTGACGCACCAACGGTGATTCCCAGCACCGATACCGCAACCACCGCTGCAGTTGCAGTGCATCGCGCAATGAGAGATCGAGACATTCACACTCCTCTAGAGTAGATTGAGCCGTTTCCGACTAATAGCCGTTCGCCTGACTTCGGCAAGTATCACCTGACTGCTCGCGGTTCGCAAGGAATATCGATAACTATTTGAGCAGGCAGCGTAGACGCGGTCCGCGCAGCAGGTCTGACCGGTCATGCAATCGGGGAGCAGATCCACGTGGCGCATGGTCGGTACGCCTCAACTGCGTGTGGACCATCGCCCTCTCAGGACCAAGCGCGGAGGCGCACCAGCGAACTGTCAATCTCCATAAGTCGCGAGACGCCAAGAAGTTGCATGGTCCGATGGAACTCTCGTGACAGGAGCTCGAGCGCCGTGGTGACACCGGCTTCGCCGCCTGCCATCAATCCATACAGGTAGTAGCGCCCGACCAGGCATGCGTCTGCGCCCAAGGCCAGCGCCGTCACGACATCGGCTCCGGATGTGATGCCACTGTCAACGTACAGTTCCGCCGCTCCGCCGATTGCCTGACGAACCTCAGAGACCTGGCGCAATGGCGCCACGGCCCTGTCGAGCTGGCGACCGCCGTGGTTCGACAACGCGACCGCGTTCGCGCCAGCGCCGACGACATCCTTCGCATCATCGGCCCTGAGAACCCCTTTGACGACGATCGCTCCCGGCCACTCGCTTCGAAGCCAATCCAAGTCGCGCAGTGACACCGATGCGTCGAATGTGCGGTCGACCATCGACGCGAGCGCACCGTCAGTGCTGGAGAGGGAGGCGAACCGAAGCGGCTCCGTCGTGAGGAGGTTGATCCACCACTTCGGACGCCTCGTCATCCCCAGAAGGGTCCGTGGCGTCAGCGAGGGCGGGATCGTCAGCCCGTTTCGTGCGTCCCGGAGCCGGGCGCCCATGACTGGAGTGTCAACGGTGAGGACCAACGTCCTGAACCCGGCCTCCGCCGCCTCGGACAGGAGCTCCCTGCTCGCCTGCCGGTCCTTCCACAGGTAGAGCTGGAACCAGTGGTTCCCGGCAGGTGCGGCTTTGCTGACCTGGCCTGGGGATGTCGTTCCCAGGGTCGAGAGCACGTATGGCAGCCGCGCCTCCGCGGCCGCCCGGGCGACGGCGCTCTCCCCGGCATAGTGCATCATGCGAGTGAACCCGGTGGGCGCGAGAATCACCGGCAGAGCCGCCGGCACGCCGAGAATGGACGTTGAGGAGTCAACCACGCTCACGTCGCGAAGGACGCGCGGCAGAAAGTCCCAGTCGGCGAACGCCTCTCGATTGTGACGCAGCGACGACTCGGCGCCCGCCCCCCCGTCCACGTAGTCGAACACGGCGCGTGGCGTCGCAGATCTGGCCCTCCGGCGAAGGTCCTCAAGGCTCTGGACCGAGGAGAGGCGTGCGCGTCGCGTGATCCGAGGACTGCGCATCGCGATGAGCGGGAGGACATCCCCGACCCGCGGGAAGCGCCGGTCCTCCGGGGCTCGCGCTCCGGACTTGCCATTCCCCTGAACACGGCCACCGCGTGCATTGTCCGGAGTGTCGCGATCCATTCCTGCCCTTCCATCGTGCCCAGTCCGCCGGGCGTGGCTCGTGAGCGCCTAAGCGGTCAGGACGACCCGACGACCTGTTGCTCCTGTCGACCGAGCCCGGAGATCTCGACGGACAAGAAGTCTCCGGTCTTGAGATACGGGAACGCTCCGGAGAGGGCGACACCCTGAGGGGTGCCGGTGTTGATGAGGTCACCGGGTTCGAGAACCATGATCTGGCTCAGCTCGTACACGAGCTCTGCGACACCGAAGATCATGTCGGCCGTGCTGCTCGCCTGCCTTGCCTCACCGTTGACCCAAGAGAACAGCTCCAACGCCCCGGCGGCGACTTCGTCCGCCGGGTACAAGTAGGGACCCAGCGGGTTGAAGCCCTCGAAGCACTTCCCTTTAGACCATTGTCCTCCGGAGCGCTCCAGCTGAAATTCGCGCTCGGAAACGTCGTTCGACACCGTGTACCCCGCAACCATGTCAAGGGCCGCCTCCCTTGATGGCAGGTAGCGACAACGCTGTCCGATGACCACCCCGAGTTCGACTTCCCAGTCGACACGATGAGCGAAACTGGGAATCGGGAGGTCGTCGTTCGGCCCGGTGATGCAGTTGGGGTGCTTGAGGAAGACGACTGGCTCGGCGGGAGGCACTGCCCCCATCTCACGCGCATGCGCCGCATAGTTCTGCCCGATGCAGATCACCGCCATAGGCGTCTCGATGGGCGCGCCGATCCGCGAGCCTGAAATGTCCGCTCTGGACAGGTCGCCGGCACTGAGTGCGGACCTCAGGCGATGGATCCCGCCCGTTGCGAAGAAGTCACCGTCATAGTCGTCGGTTACCGGCCTCGCATCGAAGAACGAGCCACCGTCATCGGCAACAACGGGGAGCTCCCGCCCGCGATCCCCTATCCGCAGAAGATGCAATGCGCTCGTAGCTCCCTTATCTGACTCAGTATCCACACGCTCGGCCGAGGATGTTGTATCACAACGCGTCGCGGACGTACTGCGTATACTAACAGCCATTCGGTGCCGCACAAGCGCTGTTACTGTGCGCAGCACCATGGGGTGAGGCGCTGCGCGAAGGAAGCCGGTGATGTGCTGTGGGTGTTGACATCTCCCTGTACAGCCAAGTGGTTGGACTGCGCCATGGAACGTTGCGCGACACGTTGACCCTCGCCCGGATGGCCGACGAGGCCGGCCTTCGGTCCATCTACTTCGGCGATCACCTCGTGATCGGCCAGCGAACCGACCGCTACCCGTACGGCGACTTCCAGGCCTATGCCACGAAGCATCTCGAGTCTCCGTGGCTGGAGCCCATCACCACCCTGGCGGCTATCAGTGCCGTCACATCGCGCATCCGACTGGCCACGAACGTGATGCTGGTTCCCCTGCGACCCGCGGCGCTCCTGGCGAAGTCCATCGCCACCTTGGATGTGCTGTCGCAGGGGCGCACGGAGCTTGGATTCGGCGTTGGCTGGCAGCGTGAGGAGTTCGAAGCCTCGAGGATCGACTGGGCCCTGCGGAATCGCCTGTTCTACGACAACATCGCGGCGTGTCGAGCCCTATGGGGCGAACAGCCGGTCACGTTCTCATCGGAAACGCTGTCCTTCGAGAACCTCACCTCATACCCTCGTCCCCACCAGGAGCGGATTCCCCTGCTGTACGGAGTCCGGATGACCGAGGCCAATGCTCGCCACGCCGCCACGTTTGGCGACGGCTGGTGCCCGCACGGACTCAGTCCCGAGGAGATCCGCGAGGGGCTGGATCGCCTGAGGGCGGCCTTCGAGCAAGTCGGCCGAGATCCTTCGACCATCATCGTCCGCGCACGACCGGAGCACATCCTTTGCTCCGACGGGCGAATCGACATCGACAAGACCCTTCAGAGCGCGACGGGTCTCGTCGCCGCGGGCGTGCAGATCCTCGGGTTCGGGCCACTGCAGGGGTTCGAGAGCCTCGCGGAAATCGAGCCCTACCTCCATACCCTCGCTCAACGAGCACGCGAATTCGGTGCTTGACGCACTGACGCGGAGCACCTCGTCACTCGGGAGCGTCACCAGTTCGAGTCGCCCCGTGTGACGGCATCGAAACCGCCATCGACGAAGACGACCTGGCCGCACATGTGCGTGTTCTCCACGCCGACGAGCCAGGCCATCAGGTTCGCGACCACGATCGGGTCGGCGATCCCGTGGAGCGGCATGGGGACTCGCGCGGTCAGCTTCGCGCGCTTCTCGGGAGTGTCGATCATCGGAGCCATGATCGGGGTGTTGGTCATCGCCGGGGCGACCGCATTCAACGGGATCCCCGCTCCAGCCCATGAAGCGCTGGGCGCCGTGCGGCGGATCCACTGGGCGAATGCCTTCTTCGTCGAGGTGTAGATGATGTTGCTGCGGTCGTGTGCCGCGATCTCTGCGGCGCGGGCCAGTGCCGCCGACTCGTCGCCGGCCCCCATGAGTGCCAGGAGATCGTCATCAACCGGAAGCAGGCAGGCCACCGACGACACCCCGACCGCGCGAGGCGCCGACGACTGTGCAAGCAGCGGCCGAAGACCTTCGAGCGTGCCGACCATGCCGAAGAAGTTCACCGCAACGGTCACGGGCGCCGGGTCCGACAGTCCAGCGATCGCCAGGATGCCGTCGATCATCCCACCACTCCGTTCGGCCACCTCGCGGACCATGCCTGCCCGGCCCTCCGGGGTGCTGAGGTCGGCGATGACATCGCCCCCCCGAGTGCCTACGCCGATCACCGACTCGCCGCGACTCGACAGAAGATCCTTGGCTGCCAGCCCGATGCCGGAGGTGGCGCCGGTGACGACGAACGTACGCATGGCGGTGCTCCTCTGTCGGTCATCTCGATTGGGCGCAGCGTAACTGCGCCCCGTTGCCTGGACATCCGATTACGGCTCCGCGTCCAACCGCGCGAGCCAGACCGCCGGATGTGGCCTACCGGAAGAGGCGGCCGAACTGGCGAAGGTCGGCGATGAGGTAGTCGGGGACCTCCATCCCCGAGAAGTGCCCGCCGGCGTCGTGCTCATTCCATTGGACGATGTTCTGCGATCGTTCGCTGAACCGCCGAATCGGCCGGGACAGCTCGTACGGGAACACCGCCACCCCCGTCGGCACGGTCGACGGCTTGGCGGCCTTCAGGTTCTTGCCGGGGTCGGGGAGGTCGTTGCCCGACCAGTGCCCGTGCTCGTAGTAGATCCTCGATGACGAGTTCGATGTCCCGGTCAGCCAGTAGAGCATGACGTTCGTGAGCATCAGGTCGCGATCCACGGCGTCCTCCGGGCGGTCGGGCGCGCCCGTCCAGTCCTTGAACTTCTCCACGATCCAGGCGAGCTGCCCGACCGGCGAG
>CAIVQM010000534.1 GCA_903908025.1 uncultured bacterium | reverse complement strand
GCATGGCCGGCCCGACCTTCGGTTGCTCAGGTCACCTCGCGACGCAGAAGAGACTGCCGCCCAGTGGATTCGCTTCTTCGGATTCGCAGACGCCGAATGCACGCGAGTCGGCGCGGACGAGGGGATCGATGTCACGAGCACAGGGGCAATCGCCCAGGTAAAGGCGGAACTCACTCCCGTCGGCCGACCAGTCGTCCAGCAGACCTTCGGGGCGGCAACCGTCAGTGGGAAGTCAGCACTCGTCTTCTCGCTTGGGGGCTTCACCCGTGAGGCGATCGACTGGGCTAGCAAAGCCGGTGTGGCTCTCTTCAAGTTCGATCTTCAGGGCCAGCCCGAACCGGTGAACGATCCGGCTAGGCGCCTCATGCCTTAGAACTGCCGCAGCCCGCGATCCCGGCTGCCGGGCCTGGCTCTGGCTTTCTCGACGTTCGCCTGCAACAACGGACTTCGCGTTTGCCCGGTATGCGATGCTCCGGTGTGCCCACCTACCGCGGGCGAGGGACACGAGCGGGCTGCTTCCTGGAGATCCTGCCGCCCTGTGGATAGCCCCCCATTTCTGCCCTATCTTCTGCCCTATCTTGGTGTGCCTGGGTGGTTCTCAGTGGGTCTGGGTGCGCGAGAACCGTTGAATACCAACGATTTCTGGATGTGGGTTCTTAGAGGGGGAGGGTCTGAAAATCGGAAGGTCGGCGGTTCGACCCCGCCCCTGGCCACCACAAATTCACTGCCCAGACTGGCCTAGACGGCCAGCGGGTTTCCCTTGAACACCTCTTGACGATGCCAGAGAACATGCACGGCCGCAGGGAGCGCGGTTCCCGGTCGAGGCCGAAGTTCCCGCCCGTGCAGTGAATACACCGAGCGGCCGACATCTCCAACGGCAGAGAATGCGTCCGAGACGAAGATCGTCCCGGGATCGCTGAACCCGATGGCGCCTCGATCCAGCAGCTTGTGGTGCAGGGAACACAGCGCCAAGCCGTTGTCGAGACTGTCCGGCCCACCGAAATTGAACCAGCGAATGTGAGCGGCCTCGATACCCACGGGAGCGCCATGGAGAGCACCGTCGTAGCCACAGAATGCGCACGACCTATCCCAGGCGGCAACGATCTGGCGTCGCCAATTCGCATCCCGCTTTCGGCCCTGTGTTCCGCTCAAGCTAGAGGCCGGCGACCCGAAGACCACGTCGGGATCCAATCCGACCGCGGTTAACACGTCGGGCGCAATTGTCAGCGGGAACTGACCCTCGACCAGCGCGCGAGCCACGGCACTAACGGAATCACCGGACCGCAACAACTCCTGTTCGATCTCCGACGTGAATCGTCCGTCGATTGGTTCCGAGTTGAGGGCTCCAACGCTGTCGTTGGGGACGTCGCGTGACAGCTGCCAAACCCCGTCACTGCGGAGCCGAGTGAAGGGGTAGGCGGCGGACGCCGCGCCGCTCGAGGCCGATGTCCCAAACTCATCAAGTAAGTCACCCAAGCGTTCCTGGACTACCGACCACGGCATAGATGACGAGCCGGTTGCGGCCAACTGTCCGAGCGCGAGCAAGACAAGAAGGGGCTTGTGAGGAGCCCGCTTCCCATCACCCTGATGCTGACGCAGAGCGGTCAACCGCTCGATCGCGCTCCCCTCGTCCACCTCCTGACCATATCCGCGGTCGCCTCCGCCGGCAGCCCAACTGTTGGCCCGAACGCAACTCACATGGCGCGTTTGCGTCACACGCAATCGCTAAGCTCCCAGGGACGAGGGAGGCGCGGTGACGAGGCAGATTCGCGTGGTGGGGGCCGTCATTCTGAACGACGGACTGGTGCTCTGCGCCCAACGCGGCCCACAAGGCAGTCTCCCCGGACTTTGGGAATTCCCCGGCGGAAAAATCGAGCAAGGTGAATCCCCCGAAGCGGCCCTCGAGCGGGAAATCCGCGAGGAGCTGGAATGCACCGTCGAGGTTGGGAGCGAGATCACAACGACGACGCACGAGTATGACTTTGGAGATGTCACTCTCACCACGTTCTACTGCGGCCTCTTGGCAGGTACACCGACACTGACCGAGCATGTGGCTCTCAAATGGCTGCGACCGGACGAGCTGGACACCATCCCGTGGGCTCCTGCCGACATTCCCGCGGTCGACTTGATCCAGGCAGATCACACCTGATGGACCGCGACCTCATCTGGGCAGATCGCTTCAACCGCGACATCCAGTTCGGCTATGTGGGAAGCCCTTCGGAAGGGCCAGGGCACTACAACCCGCGACTGGTTCTTAATCAGGACGGACGGACGGTCGAACACGCACTTGTCCAGGAACTCGAGCGTGGCGGGGACTTCACCTTCTCGGTCGCCTTCATCTCAGCCGGCGCTATCGCTCAGCTGAAGCAGCACCTTCTGGAGCACAAAGGTAGCGGGCGGATCGTTACGTCGGACTTCCTCGGTTTCAACGATCCTCGAGCCTTCGCCGAGCTGCTGAACCTCAAGAAGATCCTGGGCATTGATGTGCGACGCCACACGGCCGAGGGCTTCCATCCGAAGGGGTACGTCTTCGAACGGCCCCAAAGCATCACGGCCATGATCGGCAGCTCGAACCTCACGAACCGAGCGCTATCACAGAACCACGAGTGGAACCTGAAGGTTTCAGCTGCAACGGGAAGTGACCTCGCCAACCAACTGATGAGCCTGCTGGACAATCAAGTGGCTGCGTCTGAGCCGCTCACGCAGGAGTGGATCGACGAGTACGCGGCCACGTATGTCACTCCCCCAGGTCGCGATGGAGGCAAACCCGGCCTTCCCGGAGAGCCTTCCGTCAGGTCGTTCATCGAACCGAACATCATGCAGCAAGACGCTCTTCTCGCCCTTGACCTGGCAAGAGCTCAGGGGAACGAGCGCGCGATCGTCATCTCGGCGACCGGGACGGGAAAGACAATGCTTTCCGCACTCGACGTCCGTACCGTAGACCCGAAACGCATGCTCTTCGTCGTCCACCGCGAGCAGATTCTCGCTCGCACCATACGGGAGTACCAACGGGTACTTGGAGGCCCAGCGACCGACTACGGTCTGCTCACGGGAACAAGCAAACAGTCAGACCGACGCTACGTATTCGCGACCATCCAGACCCTTTCACAAGAGTCCATTCTCGCCTCGTTGCCTGCCGATGCGTTCGACTACATCATCATTGACGAGGCGCATCGCGCTGGGGCCATCACGTATCAGCGAGTCATTGAGCGGCTCCGACCGCGCTTCCTGCTTGGCATGACCGCGACACCCGAGCGAACTGACGGGTTCAACGTCTTCGAGCTCTTCGACTACAACGTTCCCTACGAGATTCGACTCAGCAAAGCGCTCGAAGCAGAGATGCTTTCTCCCTTCCACTACTACGGCATCTCCGACGTCGTCTATGACGACGACGCTACGACATCAGATGAGACCCCTCTTCATCTGCTTATCTCGCCCGAACGAGTGGACCATCTCATCCACGCACTGGAGCTATACGGGCAAGCAGGGGTTGCCCCTCGCGGCCTCATCTTCTGTAGCCGGCGGGAGGAGAGCCACAGGCTTTCGGAGGAGCTCAACACACGACTCCTACGGGGTCGGCCGCTGCGGACTGTTGCCCTTACCGGCGAGGACTCCATCGAGGAGCGCGAACGACGGGTCGCTCAACTGGAGGCCGGAGATCTCGACTACATCCTCACCGTGGACGTGTTCAACGAAGGCGTTGACATCCCGAGCCTTAACCAAGTCATCATGCTTCGGCAAACGCAATCCGCAATCGTCTTTGTTCAGCAGTTGGGACGAGGTCTTCGTCTGGCCGATGGCAAGGACTACCTGGCCGTCATCGACTTCATCGGCAACTACACCAACAACTTCCTGATCCCGATCGCGCTCTTCGGCGACGACTCCCTCAACCGAGAGTCCCTCCGCGAGCGCTTGAATGAGGCAGTTGAAGGTGGCGCCCTCCCAGGACTTTCAAGCGTCAGCTTCGATGAGATCGCGCGCGACCGAATCCTGGAGTCCATCAAACAGACCCAACTCGACAGCATGTCGAACCTGAAGAACGCCATGTTGGCGATGAGGAACCGAGTGGGAGGTGTGCCCACACTCTGGGACTTCTACCGCTTCCGTTCCGTGGATCCGGTACTACTGGCGACGAAGAAGGAGCACTACCCGGCGCTAGCGCAGTCGCTGCTTAGAGCCGATCCCATGATTAGCGCGAGCGAGTCGCGGGCTCTGGGTCTACTTTCGCACGAAGTTCTCGCAGGTAAGCGAATGCACGAGTTTGTTCTCCTCGAGCTTCTCCTCACGGCCCGAACCGTCACGGAGTTCGAGATTCGTGACGCATTCGAATTGGCTGGGATCCCGAGCGACCCCTCACACATCACAAGTGCCGTCGACACGCTCACATTGACGGGCTACGCACATGCTGATGTCACCCGCTATCAAGTCGGCATCGCGGAACGCCATGACGACAGCGTGCGGCTTACTCAGGCGTTTCAGGTTGAGTATGCCGAATCGAACGCCCTGAGTGATGCTGTGGCTGATCTCCTGAAAACCGGCAAGGAGCTCACCCGCGACCGCTATGACGCGAATCTTCCATTCACGCCGGGCATGCAGTATTCCCGACGCGATGCCGCTCGCATCGTCGGATGGCCTCGCGCCTTTGCCTCGACGATCTATGGCTATAAGACTGATGCGGCCACCGGCGTTTGCGCGATCTTCGTGACGCTTCACAAGTCCAGCGAAGTTGACGCGAGCACGGCATACGAAGACCAGTTGCTCGACCCATCAACTATGCGGTGGTTCTCCCGAAGCAGGCGGACCTTGGACAGCAAAGAGGTAAGCCTGGTCGTGAACGGGGTGGTTCAGGTGCACGTGTTCGTTAAGAAGGATGACGCAGAGGGCAGCGACCACTACTACCTAGGGCGGGCCACTGCGGCCGAAGCCGAGCAAACGACGATGCCGGACAGCGACGGACGGCCCCTGTCCGTGGTGACAATGCTGCTCAAATTCGACCACCCGCTGAAGCAGGGCCTATTTGACTACTTCCATCCCATTGGGAAGGGGTAGGGGGTTGCTGTCGGTTTCATTGGCACAACACGTGTCAATCAGACCGACAGCAATCCCCACGTCACCTCGCCCCGTCTCGAGTTATGGCCGGTGCATTCGAACCCCCGCCGCAGAAGGGCCAGCGTCGGGTCAGCCGAGCAGCGTGATGACCAGCTTGAACGTCTTGCCGTCCTCGAGCAGCGTCAGGCGCTCCGTGCCACGAGCACCGGCATACTTCCCGGTGCCGCCGACCACGGCGTAGGTGTCGGTCCATCCCGGCTGGGGCACGGAGCCGATCGCGAGCTTGGACGTTCCCGTGATGAAGAGCTGGCCGCCCGGGAGCGAGTCCTGGATATCGACGCGACGCACGTCGATCTTGGCCTCGGGGTTGTACGCCACGATCTCCGACTGCGAGTAGGCCACGCCGATCACAGCCCCCGCGCGCGTGCGCGAGAGTGCCAGCTCGCGATGCACGAGATCACCGTTGTCGGGGCCGGCCGCGTTGTTCTCGATGCGCGCGATTCCCCGATTCTCGGCGAAAAGGACGATGGTCTTCGCATGGTCGACACTGGCCGTCGCCGCACTCGCTACGGGAGCCACGAGGACGGATGCGGTGGCAGTGAGCAGGACGAGCCTGGCGGTGCGACGCAGCACGAGGAGCCTTCTTCCGTAGGAGAGCGCGAACGCTAGCAGCACGGGGGGCATCGTTCTTCTGCTCACGGAACGGTCCTCCGTAGAGGACGCGGGAAGGACTACCGACGTCACACCAATCGTCCCGCGCAAACACCGCAACGCCACCGAGCACGGCTAGTGCTAGCCGACGGGGCCCCAGCCCACGGAGAGCTCCGGCGCCGGGGAGTTCGTGATGCGCGTGAGCTCCGAGCCATCCGGCCGGATCCGGTAGACGTCGTAGTTGCCTTCGTGGTTGCTGGCGAAGGCGATCCACTCGCCGTCCGGCGACCACGCTGGGTCACCGCTCCGGCCGCCCCTTACCGGGCGTGCGCGATAGACGCGCTCACCGCATCGATCCGGGCGAAGAGTCGCATGCCGCCCGCGATCGGCGTGAACCCGTAGTGCGCATAGAACCTGTGGGCTCTCTCGTCTATCGCGTCCACGACGACGAGCCGCCCACCACCCACGTTGGCTGCCGCCGCCACGGTTTCCAGCGCGTCAAGCAGCAACTGACCGCCCAGCCCCTTGCCCGTCAAGTGTCGGCTCAGCGCCAGCTTCGCGATCAGATACCCCGGGATCGGGCCCGACAGCCCGGCGCGGGCTTTCCTGCTGAGCCCGTCAGGAGCAACGTTGGTAGGCGCGATCGCGTAGTAGCCCACGACGATCCCCGCTGGCTCGTCGGTCCAGACCGTGACGCGAGCAGTGCCGGCGCGATGAGCCCTGCGCGCCTGTTGCTGAAGCCACTGATCCAACTCCGCCCGATCAGACTCGAACCGGTCAAGGTCGTGGCGGTCAGTCAGACCCTCGGAGAGAAACCCCACTAACGTCGAGAGAATGCGCGGTCGCTGGCTGCAAGCTGCACGACCTCGGGAATCGGCTCGGCCGGTCGGTCGAGTGCGGCCAGGAGCTCCTCGAACTGAGCGGTGGGCATCCTGGTGACGTCGACCTCACGTCCAAGGACCTCGTCGGCCTCCTTGAGGGCAGCGCGCTGGACGAATCTCGCCACGGACTCGTGCCGGGCAATCGCGGCCGCACCGATCCGAGCTCGGTCGGCAGGGCTGACCCGGGTCTCGATGCGCTCTAGAGCCTCGGTCTGATCCTCCGTCTTCATACCGGCAGAATACCGGTACTGCGGCCACGGCCGCTGAACTGAAACCCTTAGACGACGATATGTCCGTCTCAGCGCTTCTTAACCCGCGCAATGTCGCATATGGCTACCGTTAAGTGACACAATGTCGCGCATGGATCCACTGGATCCCGTTTTGTCGCACGCGACCGGAGGGGCGCCCATGGCTCAGCGGGCCTTCCCCGCCCTCGTGTTCGCCAGCGAGGTCGACCGTCGGAGTCTGTCTCGAGCGCAGGCGCAGGGACGGCTCGTGCGCATCGGATCCGGCATCTATTCCGGTGACATCGGGTCCACCCCGGAGTCGCTCTCGCGGCGATACCTGTGGCCGATCGTCGCGCACGAGATGCCCGGCGCAGTCATCGTCGATCGGTCGGCTCGCGACGGCGGGCTGGGCCGGGACGGCACCATGTTCGTCGT
>CAIVQM010000533.1 GCA_903908025.1 uncultured bacterium | reverse complement strand
CGTCGTCGTGCTCGAGGAACGGGATCATCGCCGTGGCCACTGACCACAGCTGACGCGGTGAGACGTCCATGTAGTCGACGTCGGCCGGCAGCACGTAGTCGACCTCGCCGCTCTGGGTGCCCTTGCGACGGCACAGGACGCGGTCCTCGGTCATGGCGCCGTTGGCCGCCAGCGGCGTGTTGGCCTGCGCGATGACGTGCAGGTCCTCCTCGTCGGCGGTCAGGTAGTCGACCTGGTCGGTGACCCGACCCTTGACGGCCTTGCGGTAAGGCGTCTCGACGAAACCGAAGGCGTTGATGCGGGCATACGTCGCCAGCGAGCCGATCAGGCCGATGTTCGGGCCTTCAGGAGTCTCGATCGGGCACATGCGGCCGTAGTGGGACGGATGCACGTCGCGGACCTCGAAGCCGGCCCGCTCGCGGGACAGGCCACCGGGGCCGAGGGCTGACAGGCGACGCTTGTGCGTCAGACCCGACAGCGGGTTCGTCTGGTCCATGAACTGGGACAGCTGCGACGTGCCGAAGAACTCCTTGATCGAGGCCACCACGGGGCGGATGTTGATCAGGGTCTGCGGCGTGATCGCCTCGACGTCCTGGGTGGTCATGCGCTCGCGAACGACGCGCTCCATCCGGGACAGGCCGGTGCGGATCTGGTTCTGGATCAGCTCGCCGACCGTGCGCAGGCGACGGTTGCCGAAGTGGTCGATGTCGTCGGTCTCGCAGGCAACCTCGCCACGTGGACCGTCCATCGTCGTGAGCCCGGCATGCAGGCGAACGAGGTACTCCACCGTCGCGACGATGTCCTCGCGAGTGAGCACACTCTGCTCGAGGGGCTGGTCGAGGCTCAGCTTCTTGTTGACCTTGTAGCGGCCGACCTTCGCGAGGTCGTAACGCTTCGGGTTGAAGTAGAAGTTGTCGAGGAGATTGCGCGCATTGTCGACGGTCGGCGGTTCGCCGGGACGCAGCTTGCGGTAGATGTCGAGCAGCGCGTCTTCCTGGCTGCCGATGTTGTCCTTCTCGAGAGTGGCCATGAAGGTCTCGTACTGGCCGAAGCGCTCGACGATCTCCTCACGCGTCATGCCAAGGGCCTTGAGCAGCACGCTCACCGGCTGCTTGCGCTTGCGATCGACGCGGACGGCGACGAGATCCTTCTTGTCGATCTCGAACTCGAGCCACGCACCGCGGCTCGGGATGATCTTCGCGACGTAGACGTCCTTGTCGGTGACCTTGTCGACCGAGCGCTCGAAGTACACGCCAGGCGAGCGCACCAACTGCGACACGACGACGCGCTCCGTGCCGTTGATGATGAAGGTGCCCTTGTTGGTCATGAGGGGGAAGTCGCCCATGAACACGGTCTGCGACTTGATCTCGCCGGTCTCGTTGTTCATGAACTCGGCCGTCACGAACAGCGGAGCCGCGTAGGTGAAGTCCTTCTCGCGGCACTGGTCGACCGTGTACTTCGGGGGCTCGAAGCGATGGTCGCGGAACGACAGCGACATCGATCCGGCGAAGTCCTCGATCGGGCTGATCTCCTCGAAGATCTCCGTCAGGCCCGAGGACTGCGGGATCTCGGTGTTGCCCGCGGCGATCTGGGCCGCAACCCGCGCCCGCCAATCCTCACCGCCCAGCAGCCAGTCGAAGCTCGCCGTCTGCAGCGCCAGCAGATCCGGGACCGCAAGCGGCTCGCGAATCTTGGCGAAGGAGACCCGGGTCAGTCCCGGAGAGAGGGGCGTTACGTCGGAACGCGAGGGGGCCAAGATCAGTTCCTTCCACGGTTCGGTGCGTTACTGGCTTGCTGCGCCCACGGCTCGGAAGCCTGAACTGTCAAATCGCCGAAACGAATGACCGACCAGGACGAGGTGAATGGAGGGCAGCGCAAAGCAGCAGCCTACCCGAAGGGCACACCGCTGTCCAACCCCGGTCGGCGGTCGCTCATCCCTCGACCCGGTCCGAGCGCCTCGGCGGCGACAGCGAAGCTGTGCCGGGCACCTCGGGCGGGTCCTCGTCGAGCGGGCCGGAGCCTGGGGACCTGCCGCACGATCGAAATCGTGCGCAGGAGGATCGTGACGCGAGAATGGCGAAACGTCAAGCACCACGGGGCTTTTCTAACTCGTTGTAACCAACACGTAACCCTGGGTTTAGGGAACTGGCTGCCGAAACAGACGAAGGGGCGGCCCCTCACGGGACCGCCCCTTGTCGTACGTGCGAGGAACTACTTGAGGGTGACCTTGGCGCCGGCGGCCTCGAGGGTCTCCTTGGCCTTCTCTGCGGTCTCCTTGTTGACCTTCTCCAGGACAGCCTTCGGAGCGGCCTCGACCAGATCCTTGGCCTCCTTCAGGCCCAGGTTGGTGAGAGCGCGCACCTCCTTGATGACCGGGATCTTGTTTTCGCCGGCCGACTCGAGGACGACATCGAACTCGTCCTGCTCGGCAGCGGCCTCGCCACCGCCACCGGCGGGGGCAGCGGCTGCAACGGCCACGGGGGCTGCTGCGGTGACATCGAACGTGTCTTCGAACTGCTTCACGAATTCAGAGAGCTCGAGCAGCGTCATTTCCTTGAACGCGTCGAGAAGCTCATCGGTGCTCAACTTCGCCATGGTGGCGTCCTTTCAGGTAAATCCGGCCGAGGGCCGGGTGGGCACTTAGCCCTCGGGGGTTTCCTCAGAGGCAGCGGCTTCGGCGGGTGCCTCGGCAGCGGTCTCGTCGGCGGTTTCTTCGGTAACGGTCTCGGCGGGTGCCTCGACGTCGGTCGCCTCGGGAGCCTCGGTCTCGGCAGCAGCCTCGACGGGAGCCTCCTCGGCAGCAGCAGGGGCCTGCGGTGCCGCGGCGTTGGCCGGGTCCGCTTCGAGCTTGGCCTGCAGTGCGCCCAGGGCGCGCGCGGTCTTGGAGAGCGGAGCAGCGAACAGGGCGGCTGCCTGCGTCTGCTTCGCCTTCATGGCACCGGCGAGCTTGGACAGGAGAACCTCGCGGGACTCCAGGTCAGCGAGCTTGTGGATATCGGACGCACTGAGCGCCTTGCCATCCATCAGGCCGCCCTTGATCACCAGGGCGGGGTTCTCCTTGGCGAAGTTGCGGATTGCCTTGGCTGCGTCGACTGCATCGCCCTTGACGAACGCGATAGCGCTCGGTCCGGCCAGCAGGTCGTCGACACCGGTCACGCCGGCTTCCTTGGCAGCGATCTTGGTCAAGGTGTTCTTGACGACCGCGTAGGTGACCGTGGATCCGAGCGTGCGACGCAGCGTCTTGAGCTGCGCGACGGTCAGACCCCGGTACTCGGTGAGCACTGCCGCATTGGATTCGCGGAAGTGGTCGGCGAGCTCGGCGACGGAATTCGCCTTGTTCGGCCGTGCCATGGGGCTCCTTTCATGTCGCCCCACGAATGCAGAACGCCCCGGCGCAGGCGCACGGGGCAGGTCATGGAGCGCGGAACCGCGCACCTGACGAACTCGCTTCACCTGCGCGGGCCGCCCGCTTTTCGCGGAGCCTTCGACCGGCTGCAGTCTCCTGCGGCCAGCGACCAGCGGTCTTTGGTGGGGAAAGACTACGGGGTCGGCGGTCGAGCCGCCAAATCACCCCCGACATGGGAGCGGGGGGTGGGTGACCAGGTCACCCACCCCCCGCGCCCGACCAGCTACTTGGCCGACAGGTTGGGCCGCGCCAGAGCCGGCGGCTGGAAGGCCCCGTCCCCATTGACGCCCACCGTGGACCACATCAACTTGTTGGCGTTCTTGACGCCCTTGGCGCTCGGATTGCCGATGATCCGGTTGAGCGCACTCACCGCATTGACGACCTGGATGCCGTTGCCGACCGTCCAGTTGCAGTGGCCGACACCGGAGTTCGCCGCCGCAGCTGAAGCCGCCGCGTCGGGGCCCTTGGCTCCCGCTGCGAAGGTCGTCCAGCCGTCAGCCGGCGGCACCGTGTAGTACTGCGCAACCAGAGGGATGGCACCCTTGGCCTTTGCCGATGCCGTCACCTTGGTGAAGTAGGCATCAGTGTTGCCGGCAGGCACCACCGGGTCATACGTGTCGGCGATGAGCACCGTCGGTACCACGTAGACACCCTTCGGAGCCGGCAGCGACCGCACGGCCTTGAGCGCAGCAGCGTTGGCCGGGAATCGGGCCGCTGCGTTGCCCTTCGTCGAGTCCATCTTCGCCAGCATGGCGTTGAGGAGGTTCGGCATCACCGTCGACGCGTTCAGCGTGTCGCCGAACTCGCCACGCTGCTCATCGGTGAGCACGTTGGAGTACGCCACGTTGACGTTGTCGGTGAAGTTCGCCGACTGGTCAGCCGGGATCCCGGCAACGAGACGCGCCCGCTGCTCGAGGTCGTAGCGCACCATGATGCCCAGTGCCGCGGCAGCACCGACGTTCTGGAGCATCGCCGCAGCGGAGCTGGCACCGGCGGATGCCGGCTGGTAGCCGCCAACGAGCGCCGCTGCCGTGCCCAGGGTGCCGAACGCCGGGTTCACAGTGACCCCGTCGTAGACGGCCGAGACCGTGGGCTCGCCAGCCATCAGCCCGCCGAGCAGGTTGGCCTGTGCCACCGGGTAGCCGACCGCAGACGTCGAGACCGTGCCGGCAGCAACGCCGCCGAGCGTCTGCAGGACCGTGGCGAGGTCCGTCAGAGCCTGCGCGTAGCTCGTGTAGTTCGCCACCCGCAAGGTCGGCGCGATCAGCGACTTCCACGTGTACATGACCGTCATGGCATTGGCCATGGCGACCTCAGGACCGGCGAGTGCACCACAGGTCGGCAGCAGGCCGGCGACCTTGCCGGGGTTGCGCTCGGCGACCGTCGCAGCGACGAAGCCACCGAAGGACTCGCCCCAGACGACCGTCTTCTTGACGCCCGAGATCGCACCGGAGTTGATGTGCTTGAACAGCAGCTCATCTGCCTGAACGGCCTCGGGAGATGACCAGCCCTGACGGGCGTAGCCCACGCCAGCAAGGGCGTAGCCCTGGCCGAGGAGCTGCTGCGCGATGACCGCGTTCTGGGCCACCTCCGCCGCTCCCGAGCCGATGTAGGCCACATCCGTGCCGAAGGTCGGCGCGAACGCCGGGAAGGAGATCTTCTGGTAGCTGGCACTGCTCGCGAGACCGAGCGGCACCGCCAGGGCTGCCGGAATCGGAGTCGAGATGCGGTACCCGTGGTTCCAGACCAGGACCGTGCCATTGAACTTGCTCGGCATCTGGATCTTGAAGGTGGTCGAGCCGAGCGAGCCGGCGAGGGCCCCCTCGCAGGTGCTGGCGAGCGCACACCCCGTCGCCGCCTGCGCCGGCGTGAAGGCCGGCGCGGCGACGAGCAGGAGTCCTGCGGCCGCAACAGCCGCAACGATGCGGCGAGTGAACGTCTTCTTCATGTCAATCCCCATCTACGGCAGCAGCTTGGACGTGGGTGCACCGGGACGGAAGGTGGCCTGCTTGGCCGTGCCCGTCGCAGCGCTGGTGGCGGTCAGGATGTAGCTGGTCTTGCGGACCAGGTTGCCCGAACCGTCGTACTGGCCCATGTAGTAGCCAGTGAGCCCCTGATGGGACTTGGCGCTGATGACCATCGGCACAACCGCTGCCGACCGGAAGCCCGAGGCCTTCGTCTGCAGCGCGGTGATGAGCCCCTGACGGGTCAGGTTCGGGCCGGCAGCCTTGAGGGCCTGCGCCAGCACGTATGCCGTGTTGATGCCGTAGTACGTGTAGAAGTTCCACGGCAGGCCGTTCTTGTCGGCAATGACCTTCATCTGGCTCACGTACGGGTTCGTCGTGTCCTGGATGGGCGCGAGGAAGCTCGGAGCGTAGATACCGGTCATGAGCGCGCCGGTCGCAGCGCCCAACGAGCCAGCGAGGACCGTCGGATCCGATCCCACCGAGGTGATCATCCAGGTGGGCCGGAAGGCGGCCTTCGCGGACGTGCCCAGCAGCTGAGCGGTCGCAGACGTCACGCCGAAGAACACGACGAGCTCGCAGCCGGCCGCCTTCATCTTCGTGACCTGGGACGTGAACGGGGCAACCTGCTGACCGGAGAAGTACGACACCTGCGTATCGAACTGCACACCGGCGGCGTTGAAGCCCACAAGTGCGTTGTCGCCGAACTCACCATCCTGGTAGAAGATGCACCGCTTCTTCGCTGCCAAGGCTGCGTCACCGAGCAGGTAGGAGCCCATGACCTTGGCCTCGACCACGTAGGACGGGAAGTACGGGAACGTCGTCGGGTACTTACCGGGGTTGTCGAACGTCGACGAGCCGGTGTTGACGAACACGTCGGGAATGCCGCGACGGTTCAGGTCGGCTACGACAGCCGAATGGGTAGGAGTGCCGAGTGCGCCGAACATCGCGAAGATCTTGTCGCGCAGGATCAGCTCACTGGTCGCGCTCTTGGTCTTGGCCGGGTTGTACTGGTCGTCCTTGACGACGTACTTGATCTTGCGGCCGTTGATCCCGCCATTGGCGTTGACGTAGTTGAAGTACGCCTGAGCGGCTGGGGCGACGTCCTTGTAGCCGGGCGAAGCCGGGCCGGTGAGCGGCGTCGTGGTGCCGATCACGATCTGGTTCGAGCTGACCCCGGGGTCTGCGGCGGCAACCGCGGCCCCCGAAGGTGCGGCCGTGGCCAGCGCAATGGCTGCCACCGCCCCGAACGCGACCACGCGGGTCGCCAGGACTTTGCTCACGGACTTTCCTCCCATGACAGGCGCATTGCGCCGATCGTCGTGTTGGTGTCGTGCCGGAAAACATGGGAAGGCCAGCAGGCGACTTCCCGGTGATCGGAGGCTAGCCACACAGACGCGGCCGTCGCAACAGATTCGCCTTAGCCTGACCGTGCAGTTCGCTTGAATATCCTGCCTACAAGCGCTTGCAGAGTCCCGACGATGCCGCCGGGGGCCACGAGGACCACCAGGACCACCAGCAGCCCGTAGATCAGGTTGGGCGCATTGTTGGTCACCTGTTCGTCCCAACCACGGTCACCCGCAAGGCCCAGTACGAACTCGGGCAGCCAGACCAGCAGTACAGCGCCGATGACCGCGCCCACGAGGGACGACCGGCCACCGAGCACGATGCCGACGAGCAGGGAGAGGGACAGCCCGAGCCCGAAGGCGCCCGGGCCCACGTACGCGAGGATCTGCACGAACACGGCGCCGGCGAGCGAGGCGAAAACACTGCTGACCATGAAGGCCGTGACCTTGGAGCCTGCAGGGGAGATACCGGACACCGCTGCCGCGACGGGGTCATCGCGCACGGCCCGCCACACGCGGCCCTGTCGGCCGCGCACGAGGTTGAGTGCGATGAATCCCACGATGCACGCCACGGCTATCGCCAGGGATGCCTCCCAGCGCTCCAACACGAAGCCGAGGTCGACGCCGTCGGTGCCCGTGCCGGTGCTGGGATCGAGCACACTGACATCGAGGCTCGAGGCCTCGGGCGTGGCCCCTGCGGACGGGAAGTTGTCAACGGTGAGCAGATCGCCCGGAGCAACGGATGCCATGGCCGACGGATCCGCCGAGGGGAAGTTGTCGGCGGTCAGGAGGTCACCGGGAGCGACTGACGGCAGCGCCGACGCGTCCCCCGAAGGGAAGTTGTCGGACGTCAGGAGGTCACCCGCACCCGCAGATGCACCGGCCGACGGCAGCGCGTCCTGCGATGTCGGCAGCTCCGTGACGAATTGCTCACCACTGGCCTCAGCGACCGCCGGGTACCCGCCGTCCGGATAAGGAACGGTCAGCTGCAGTCCCGTCTCACCACCGAACAGGCCCGGGAACCGGTTCGCGATGGCCGGTATCCCGACGGCGATCCCGAGGGTGAGGCCGGCCAGGTACGGGCCTGTCAATCGAGCACCCAACAGGCCGATCACCAGTCCGAACACAACGCCACCGATGGCGGCGAACAGCATGGCCCAGACCCCGTTCATCGGGATCGAGGTCAAGGGGATGTACTGCCAGTTCAGCGTCGTGAGCGCGAAGATGTAGCCACCGATGGCCATCAGTGCGCCGTTGCCCAGCGAGACCTGACCCGACAGCCCGACCAGGATCACCATGCCGAACATGGCCGTCGCGTACATGGCGATCAAAGCAAGGTAGTAGTTCGTGAGCTCGTCAACGCTGCCGTTGACCCACATGAGCACGGCCCATGCAGCGAACGCGAGGAGTGCGTGCTGTATCAGACGAGCGCCGGGAAGGCGCATGAGATCTCGCATGCCCTCCCCCTAGACCGACCGTGCCGAGTTGTGCCCGAAGATGCCCTCGGGCTTGATCGCGAGGTTGAGCGCCAGCAGGACGAGCGCCACGACCGGCGCGTTGCTCGAGTCGCTGTAGCCGGACACCACGGACAGGATCAGGCCGGTGCCGATGCCGAGGGCAACCGCGCCGATCAGGCTGTCGAGGCCGCCGATGACGGCCGCCGTGAACGCGAACACCAGCAGGATGTCGAAACTGTTCGGCGAGATCGCCGAGGTCGGAGCGACGAGGACGCCTGCAACCGCACCGACGACGCCCGCCAAGGCCCAGCCGATCGTCAGGGTGCGGCCGACCCGCACGCCGGACAGTCGCGCCACCTCGGGGTTGAAGGCCGTGGCTCGCATCGACAGGCCAAGCGATGTGCGCGTGAACAGCAGTGTCAGCCCGACCACGAGGACACCCGCGAATCCGATGACGACCAGGTCGTAGACCGACAGCGGCCACTCGCGACCGAAGAGGCTGATCGCCGTGTTGCTGAAGGGCTGGGGATACGCCTGGCTGTCACCGCCCCAGATCATCCCGGCAGCCGCCTGCAGGGCGATCAGCACGCCGAAGGTCGCGATGATCGCACCGGACGTGTCCATCCGCTTGACCGGACGAAGGACGAGGTACTGGACGATCACCCCGAGGATCGCCCCGGCCACGATGGCACCGATGAGGGCGATGAACCACGAGCCGGTCAGTGTCTGGATCGAGAGGGCGATGAACGTCGTGAACATCGCTTGCCCGACCTGTGCGAAGTTGACGACGCGCGTCGCGCGCCAGGTCAGCACGAGGGCCAGCGCCATCAGGGCGATGATCGCGCCCGAGCCGATCCCACCCAGGACGTAGTCGAGGAACTGCGTCATGGGAGCACCGGTCCGCTAGTAGCCCAAGTACGCATGGCGCAACTCCTCATGCGAGGCGATGTCGGAGGCGGTGCCCGACATCACGACCTGTCCGAGATTGAGAACCACCGCGGTATGCGCGACGCGCAGCGCCGTCACCGCGTTCTGCTCGACGAGCAGCACGGCGATATTCACCTCGGATGCGAGGCGCTTCACGAGTTCAAGGATCTGCGTGACGATGAGCGGGGCCAGACCCAGCGAAGGCTCATCGAGGAGGAGACACTGCGGATCGCACATGAGCGCGCGGCCGATGGCCAGTTGTTGACGCTCGCCGCCGCTGAGAGTGTCGGCGCGCAGCTTGCGACGATCGCCGAGCACAGGGAACATGTCGAAGACCTCGGCGTGGGTGGCGGCACGGTCGGCCTTGCTGCGCCAGAGCCCGCCGAGGCGAAGGTTCTCCTCGACCGTCAGTTCCGGCACCGTCGATCGGCCCTCCGGCACCAGGGCGACTCCCATGCGAACGACATCCTCGGCCCGATGTCCCGTCAGCACCTTGCCGTCCAGGCTCGCGGACCCGGACTCGGGCTTGACGAGCCCGGCCAGCGTCCGCATCAGCGTGGACTTGCCTGCGCCGTTCGCACCGATGACGGCCGTCACCTCGCCGCGCGGGACGTCGAGCGACACATGGGACAGGGCCTGCACCGGGCCGTAGTGCACGGAGAGATCGGTGATGGACAGCATCAGGCCGCCCCCTCTTCACCGAGATAGGCCGCCAGCACGGCCGGGTTGTTGCGGACCTCGTCCGGGGTCCCGGATGCGATCACCTTGCCGGCGTCGAGGACCCAGATGAGATCGCACACCGACATGACGAGTTCCATGTGGTGTTCGACGAGCAGGATGGTGCGTTCCGGTACCCAACTACGGATCAGTCGTTCCAACTCAGCCATATCGGGTGCTCCGATGCCGCCAGCCGGCTCGTCCAGGAGCAGCACCTTCGGGTCCGACACCAGCGCCCGGGCGAGGGCAACCTTCTTCTGGATCGGATACGGCAGTTCGCTCGGCAGCCGTCCTGCCTGGTCCTCGATCCCGAGTTCCGCCAGGGCAGCCAAGGCCTTGACCCGAAGTCGCTCGGTCTCGATGTCGGTCCACGGCATCGCCAACGACTGCGAAAGCAGGCCGCTTCGAACGTGCGACGAACCGCCGATCATCACGTTCTCGAGCGCACTCAGGGTGGCGAACAGGCCGACGCCCTGCAGCGTCCGGGAGATGCCCATCTTCGTCAGCCGATGGGCGCGGATCCGCTTCAGCGCACGGCCCTCGAAGGCGACGGTCCCCGAGTCAGGCTTCAGGAAGCCGCTCATGACGTTGAAGACGGTGGTCTTGCCCGCACCGTTCGGGCCGATCAGCCCCGTGACCTTGCCCTGGGGGACGGTGATGCTCACGCCGTCAAGGATCTGCAGCCCACTCAGCTTGATGCGAATATCCGTCAACTCGACCAGCGGAGTGGTCTCGGAACCGGACATGGCT
>CAIVQM010000532.1 GCA_903908025.1 uncultured bacterium | reverse complement strand
CGTCCTCGTGCGCGTAGTAGACGTCGATGTAGTCGGTGCCCAGCCGCGACAGTGAGCCATCGACCGCCGTGCGGATCGTGTCGGGGGCGAGGCCACGCACACTGGACATCTTCGCGACCTTCGTTGCGATGATCATGTCCTCGCGATTGCCGCGCGCGGCCAGCCAGGCCCCGATGACCTTCTCGGAGTCGCCGCCCGTGTTGCCGGGGATCCACTCGGAGTAGACATCGGCGGTGTCGATGAAGTTGCCGCCCGCGGACGCGTAGGCGTCCATCACCGCGAAGGACTGGGTCTCATCGGCGGTCCACCCGAAGACATTGCCGCCGAGGCAGAGCGGGGACACCACCAGGCCGGTGCTGCCGAGGGCGCGAGTGGGGGCGAGAGCTTGCTGGCCTGAGGTCATGGTCGCATTGTGCACGGCCCGTCCGGTCGGTCGTCAGGTGGCCGCGACGGTGCGGAACACCAGATCAGTGATCATCCTGCCGTCGTGGAGAGCGCGACGCTCGTAGCGCGTCACCGGCCGCCACCGTGGCCGGTCGATGACACCTCCGGTCCAGCCGGGATGCTCGCCGAAGCAGGCGCGGATCCAGTCGGCGTATTCGACCCAGTCGGTGGCGAGATGCCAGCTTCCGCCCACCTGCAGTCGTGAGTGGACGAGGTCGAGCACCTCGGACTGGACGATCCGGCGCTTGTGGTGGCGGGCCTTGGGCCAGGGGTCCGGGAAGTAGGTGCGCACACCGTGCAGCGATCCCGGCTCGATCATCCGGGTGAGCACCACGAGGGCATCGGCCTCCATCACGCGGACGTTCGTCAGGCTCGCATCGCCGACGCGCGCGAGCAGCCCGCCGACTCCGGGGGTATGCACGTCGATCGCCAGCAGGCCCGTGGTGGGATCGGCGGCGGCCATCTCCGCGGCCGCGAGACCGTCGCCGAAGCCGATCTCCATGACGACCGGAACGTCGATGCCCCAAACGGCGATGGTGTCGATGGGCGACGTTCCGACGGGAATGATGAATGCCGCCTGCTGCTGTAGCGCGCGTTCCTGCCGCTCGGTGATGCGCGTGCGCCGGGGCTTGTAGGTGCGGATGCCGGGTCGGAGAATCCCCGAAGGGCCGTGCGAACGCAGGTCAGCCCGCTCGGTCACGCATCGACCCGGAGGCGAAGGGGTGCATTGACGCGGTGGCGACGGTCGGCCTCGATCGTCCATGCGGACTGGCGGCCGCGGGATCGGAACTCCCACAGTCCGTCGTCGGCTGGCCCTTCGGACACGAGGGCGGTGTCCTCGTCGATCCCGACGACGACGCCATCGTCCGTGACCAGCGGCTTCAGTGCGAAGTCCGGGATCATCCGGCTGTACTTGTCGAAGTGCGGCAGCACGCGCAGCTGGGGGACAACTCCCAGGCCATCGGTACCGCCCTTCTTCGGATGGCGGAAGTCGGGGACGTATCCGCCCAGGGCCATCGCGCCGGCACTGCAGCCGGCCAGGGATGCGCCCGCGCGCCACTGCTCCAGGATCTGCGTCCACACCAGGGTTCCGCGCAGAGTGCGGCTGAGGTGCATCGGATTGCCGCCCGACAGGTAGATCAGGCCGGCCCCCGCGATCGCGGCAGCGTGCTTCGGGTTGTCGGCGTCCTCGCGCGTGCGCACGTCGACGATCACCTGCTCGACGCCGAGCCGCTCTGCTGCCTGCGCACCGAGCTCCTGCCAGCGACTGAGCGAGCGCTCCCCCTCCGGTGCGGCCGCAGTCGCCAACTGCACATAGCGCGGCGGACGGTCCTGCAGCAGCCACGCCTCGATGTCCTGCATCACGGGCAGGTACTCGCCACTGCCAACGAGCGCCAGCCGGCCGGGTGTCGTCATGTCGACGGCTCGTCGGGGCTCATTGCATGAGAGTAGACAACGGTCACGGTCGGCGCAGCCAGTGGCCGCGTGGCGGGAGTGGCGGCCCCATTGCGATGCCGATGACGAGCGACACGACATGCATCAGGACGCCGACAGCGATGACGACGCCGACACCCCAGTGCAGCAGCCACCCGGACAGGGCCGTCGCGAGCGCGAAGGCCGTCATCCGCAGGCTGGCAGATGTCGTGAACACCTGGCCCTGCACGCGTGATGGTGACTCCCGCACGCGCACCTGGAACATCGCGGAGAAGAGCGGCGGTTCGGTCGCGCCCATGGCGAACGCGGCGAGGAGGAGCAGCCACGTGGTGGGTGCCAGGCCGACGGCGGTCAGGGCGACTGCGGAGAGGATGGTGCTGACGATGATCGCTCGGTCGGGACGCTTGACGGGCCGTCGCGTGAACCATGCTGCCGTCGTGATGCCGCCGACGGCGAAGACTCCGAGGATCACGCCGGTGAACCCCAGGGAGCCGCCGACACTCTGGGCGAGGATGGGAGCGGAGACGAAGATCGCGGCCTGTCCCGCGAAGCCCACCGTCGTGATGATCGCCGTTCGTCGCAGGCCGGGGCGACCGACAATCGTCCCCAGGCCGTTGCGCAGGTCCTGCCAGAGCGACACCGGATGCGGCACATCGCCGCGAACCGGCAGGGGAACCGTTCGGAGTAGGCCGATCCCCGCGACCAGCAGCACGACGGGCATCCACAGCGGTGCCGTCGCGGAGAAGAAGACGAGAGCGGTGGCGATCGGCGGTGCGATGACGGCCGCGACGCTGTAGGTGGCAGCGTCAGCGGAGTAGGCGTGGGTGACCCGGTCGGGTGGAATCAGCTTCGGGAGTTGAGCACTCCACGCGCCTGTCAATGCCGGATAGCCGAGCCCCGCGAAGACGGCCAGCGTGATGATCACCCACACCGGCGCGTGGCCCAGGGTCAGTGCGATCGCCGCCAGGCCAGCGGCCATCGTCACCATCGCGAGTGCGAATCCGCGGCGAGGGGACTGTGCGCGGTCGATGAGGGCACCGACAACGGGTCCGCCGATCGCCGCCGACGCCGTGAGCGAGGCCACGATGTAGGAGCCGGTTGTCGCGCTGCCCAGGGTCGCGATGGCGGCGACTAGCAGTGCCGGCCCTGCTGATTCGGTAGCGGATCGGGAGAGGGTCGCGGTGCTGAGATACGCGCTTAGCGCGTTCCCCGGCTGGCTCACTCCGCCACGGTAGTGGTGGGGCCGACCTCCTCGGGATGCTCGAGGTCCCAGAACTCGCAGAAAGCGGCGTAGGCGCGTGGGCCGTAGATGGTTGCCGGCCCGCCGTTCATCAGGAAGGTGACGCCGATCGCCTCTGCGGCCTCCTGCTTCGTGGCGCCAGCCTTCACTGCGGCACGGCTGTGCGAGGCGATACAGCCGTCGCACTGCGCGACGACGCCGATCGCGACCGCGATCAGTTCCTTCGTCCGAGTGTCGAGCGCGCCCGTGGCGAAGGCGGCGTGGTGCAGTTCGCCGAAGCCCTTGTAGACGTCGGGGATGGCCCGGCGCAACTCGCGGCCCAGCGGGGCGAGGTCGTCGAGGACGGCTTTTCCGTGGGAATGGCTCATGTTTGGAGCATACCCCTGGGGGTAGAGGGGTATCCTGTCCGTATGAACATCGAGCCGACGGTCAGCCGAGACATCGTCATGCGCCTCAAGCGTGCCCGCGGGCAGCTGGACGGCGTCATCAACATGATCGACGAGGAGCGCAGTTGCAGCGACGTCGTCACGCAGCTCGCTGCCGTGTCGAAGGCACTCGATCGGGCTGGGTTCAAGATCGTCGCGTCCGGCTTGCAGCAGTGCTGGGAGCATGGTGAGGATGCTCCGATGACCCGCGAGGAGCTCGAGAAGCTCTTCCTGTCGCTCGCCTGATCTGTACGTCGCCACCTGCCCATGTGCGGGGAGAGGGGAATGAATTGAGCACCCAGACGTTCAACGTGTCGGGCATGACGTGCGGTCACTGTGTGAACGCGGTCACCCAGGAGTTGAGTGCCGTCGCTGGAGTGCAGGACGTCACCGTCGTCTTGGCGCCCGGTGAGGCGGCGGCCGTAACGGTCGTCAGCGCTGAGCCGCTCGACTCCTCAGTCGTCCGCGCGGCGGTCGACGAGGCCGGATACGAACTGGTGGAGTAGCGAGCATGTCAGCAGAGGTCGATCTCCAGATCGAGGGGATGACCTGTGCCTCGTGTGCCATGCGCATCGAGAAGAAGCTCAACCGGATGCCGGGGGTCGAGGCCACCGTCAACTACGCGACGGAGAAGGCGCACGTATCGCTCCCACCGGGGGTGAGCATCGACGATGCCATCGCTGTCGTCGAGGCGACCGGCTATGGAGCACGCGCACCCCGCGCCGCTGGGCCGGCTGACGCCACCGAGGAGCAAGGCGACCCGGAGTTCGACGCGTTGCGACAACGTCTCATCGTCAGCACCATCCTGACCATCCCCGTCGTTCTCATGGCGATGGTGCCCTTCCTGCAGTTCACGTACTGGCAGTGGGCATCGCTGACACTGGCCGCGCCGGTCGTCGTGTGGGGGGCGGCACCATTCCACCGCGCCGCGTGGGTCAACCTGCGCCACGGTGCGGCGACGATGGACACCCTCATCTCGCTGGGCGTGCTCTCGGCGTTCCTGTGGTCGCTGTATGCGCTGTTCATCGGTGGTGCTGGCGAGCCGGGCATGACGATGGAGTTCCAGTGGATGCCGCAGCAGTCGGGCAGCCAGCCGGAGATCTACCTCGAGGTCGCGTCGGCCGTCACCGTGTTCATCCTGACCGGCCGGTACCTGGAGGCACGCGCGAAGGTGAGCTCGGGCGAGGCGCTCAGGGCCCTAGCCGCGATGGGCGCCAAGGAAGTCGCCGTCCTGCGCGACGGTGTCGAGCAGCGCATTCCGATCGATGACCTCGCTGTCGGCGACGTCTTCGTCGTTCGCCCCGGCGAGAAGATCGCCACCGACGGGGTCGTGGTCGAAGGCGCGTCCGCTGTCGACAACAGCCTTGTCACGGGCGAGACCGTCCCGGTCGAGGTGAGCGTCGGCGATGCCGTCATCGGCGCCACCGTCAACGCGGGCGGCCGACTCCTCGTGGAGGCCCGTCAGGTCGGCGCGAACACGCAACTCGCCCGCATCTCCCGGATGGTCGAGGCGGCCCAGTCAGGCAAGGCTCCTGTACAACGGCTGGCCGACCGGGTGTCGGCGATCTTCGTCCCCATTGTCATCGGACTGGCCTGTGCGACGCTCATCGGCTGGCTGCTCGCCGGTGCGGGGACGCAGGCCGCGTTCACGGCGGCAGTCGCCGTCCTCATCATCGCCTGCCCGTGCGCCCTCGGGCTCGCGACGCCGACGGCCCTGCTCGTCGGCACCGGACGCGGGGCCCAGCTCGGCATCCTCATCAAGGGTCCACAGATCCTGGAGTCCACCCGGCAGGTCGACACGATCGTGCTCGACAAGACCGGCACCGTGACAACCGGCCACATGGCCCTCGTCGACGTCGTGGCCGCGCCTGGTCACGATGCGGACGTGGTGCTGCGGCTGGCCGCCGGACTTGAGCACGCGTCGGAGCACCCGATTGCCCGCGCCGTCGTCGTGGGTGCGCGCGAGCGCGTGGGTGTCCTGCCGGATGTCGAGTCGTTCCAGTCGAGCGGGGGACGCGGAGTACAGGGCGTCGTCGATGGACATGCGGTGCTTGCCGGTCGGCCCACCTGGCTCGCATCGGAATGGTCCGTGCACGAGCCGGCCGACCTCACCATCGTCCGGGAGATCCACGAGGCGGCGGGTCGGTCCGTAGTCGCCGTCGCGATTGATGGACGTTTCGCCGGCGTAATCGTCGTCGCCGATGTCGTCAAGGCTGGAAGTGCGGCGGCCATTACGGCATTCCGTGCCCTGGGG
>CAIVQM010000531.1 GCA_903908025.1 uncultured bacterium | reverse complement strand
GTGGCGGTTTCGGGGCCGAATACCGCCACCAACCTCAAGGTCGGCGGGGGTGAGCAGCGCAAATAGGATTGACGACCATGAGTGCCAACCGCCTGCCGGACAAGCCCACCCTCGACGGAATCGAGTCGACATGGGCTGCCGTATGGGAGGAGCAGGGCACCTACCGGTTCGACCGCTCGAAAGTTCGCGCTGAGGTCTACTCGATCGACACGCCGCCGCCGACGGTCAGCGGCTCCCTCCACGTCGGGCACGTGTTCTCGTACACGCACACCGACTGCATCGCCCGCTACAAGCGGATGCGCGGCTTCGAGGTCTTCTACCCGATGGGCTGGGACGACAACGGCCTGCCCACCGAGCGCCGCGTCCAGAACTACTACGGAGTGCGCTGCGATCCGAGCCTGCCGTATGACGCATCCTTCGAGCCGCCCAGCGAGCCCGATGCCAAGCAGCAGATCCCCATCTCGCGAAAGAACTTCGTCGAGCTCTGCGAGAGACTCACCATCGAGGACGAGGTTGTCTTCGAGGAGCTCTGGCGCCGGATGGGACTGTCCGTCGACTGGACGCAGACCTACCAGACCATCGACACCAATGCGCAGCGCGTGAGCCAGCTCGCCTTCCTGCGCAACCTGGCTCGCGGCGAGGCCTACCAGAGCGAGGCGCCGACCCTCTGGGACGTCACCTTCCGCACCGCGGTCGCCCAGGCCGAGCTCGAGGACCGCGAACGACCGGGCGCCTACCACCGGCTCGGATTCGTGACCACGGCCGATCCAGACACGACGATCTTCATCGAGACCACGCGTCCGGAACTGCTCGCCGCCTGCGTCGCCCTCGTCGCACATCCCGATGACGAGCGATACCAGTCGCTCTTCGGCACCACGGTCCGCACGCCCGGCTTCGACGTCGAGGTCCCGATCGTGACGCACCGCCTGGCCGATCCCGAGAAGGGCTCGGGCATCGCGATGATCTGCACCTTCGGCGACCTCACTGACGTCATCTGGTGGCGCGAACTGCAATTGCCCACCCGCCCGATCATCGGCTGGGACGGCCGCATCCTCCCCGAGACACCCGACTGGATCACCAGCGATGGCGGCCGCGAGAACTACGCCCTGATCGCCGGCGCAACGAGCCACACCGCGAAGGAGCGGATGGTCGAGATCCTGACGACATCCGGCGCACTGGTCGGCGAGCCGCGGCCGATCACCCACCCGGTCAAGTTCTTCGAGAAGGGCGACAAGCCGCTCGAGATCGTCACTACGCGTCAGTGGTACATCACCAATGGCGGCCGTGACGAGAAGCTCCGCGCGGAACTGCTCGAGCGTGGCCAGCAGCTCAACTGGCATCCGGCAAACATGCATGTGCGCTACCAGAACTGGGTCGAGGGCCTCAACGGCGACTGGCTGATCTCCCGGCAGCGGTTCTTCGGCGTGCCCCTGCCGCTCTGGTATCCGCTCGACGAGGCCGGTAACCCGGTGTACGAATCCCCCATCGTCCCGGCCGAGGACACCCTGCCCATCGATCCCAGCAGCGACGTGCCGCCCGGCTGCACCGCCGAGCAGCGCGGCGTGCCCGGCGGCTTCATGGGCGATCCCGACGTGATGGACACCTGGGCCACGAGTTCGCTGACCCCGCAGATCGCCGGCGGCTGGGAGCGAGATCCCGACCTCTGGCAGCGGGTCTTCCCGATGGATCTGCGCCCGCAGGCGCACGAGATCATCCGAACCTGGCTGTTCTCCTCCGTTGTGCGAGCCGACCTCGAGGACAACGTCCTGCCGTGGTCGGATGTCGCGATCTCCGGCTGGATCCTCGACCCGGACCGCAAGAAGATGGCCAAGTCCAAGGGCAATGTCGTGACCCCCGCAGCGCTTCTCGACGAGTACTCGTCCGATGCCCTGCGCTACTGGGCGGCCAGCGCGCGCCCCGGCACCGACACCGCGTTCGACATCGGCCAGATGAAGATCGGCCGACGCCTGGCCATCAAACTGCTCAACGCCAGCAAGTTCACCCTCGGATTCGATGCGCAACGCGATGACGATGCCATCGTTCACCCGCTCGACCGCGCACTGCTTGCCCGTCTTGCAGATGTCACGCAGCAGGCAACCGACGCATTCGAGGACTACAACTACGCCAGGGCACTCGAGGTCGCAGAGACCTTCTTCTGGAACTTCACCGATGACTACGTCGAGCTGATCAAGGATCGCGCGTACGGCGGTCAGGGTGAGCCCGAGGCCGCGTCGGCGAAGGCCACGCTGGCAACAGCGCTCGATACCCTGCTGCGGCTCTTCGCGCCCTTCCTCCCGTTCACCACCGAGGAGGTCTGGTCGTGGTGGCAGGAGGGCTCGATCCACCGCCAGCAGTGGCCCGAGGCGGCAGAACTCACGGCCCTCGCAGGCGACGGAGATGGGGTGCTTATCGACGACGTCGCTGCCGTCCTGACCGGTGTGCGCAAGGCGAAGTCCGAGGCCAAGGCATCAATGCGGGCGGACATCACAACCGCGACCGTCACAGCCTCCGCCGCCCAGATCACTCGATTGGCCGCCGCTGCCGGCGATATCCAGGCAGCCGGGCGCATCGCAGAACTCGTCTTCGTCACGGGGTCCGGGCCGATCGCCGTCCAGTCCGTGCTGGCCGAGGCCTGAGTCGAGCGCCCATGGCCGAGTTGCTCGTCGGGATGCTGCTGCTCCTGCTGCTTGTCGGAGTGGTCGTCGCTGCGGCCCTGAGCTACCGACGTCACTCTCGGAGGGCGAAGGTCCGCTCCCGGGCGGCCCTCAACCGGCTGCTCGCAGAGGCCGATGAACTGGCCCATCCAGCGCCGCCATCGCCCGAGGACGAGCCGCCCACCGGAGCCGGCTCAGGAGTCTAGGTTGCCGAGCTCCTTGAGCAGCCCCAACTGGGTCGACGTACGCGGCTGGGCGACCGGGTCGGCCACCGGCTCCGGTGGGACCACCGGCTCCTCGATGTCCTCGATCCCGTTCAACTCAGGCGCGTATACGTGGATCAGGTCCATCCCGCTCACGTCGACCTTGTCCGCCGCCTCGAGGTCGGTCGGCAGCACCTGCAGCTCCGGTGCCATGTCGAGCAGGCTGGAGTCCTCGGCGGCCGCAGCAAACCAGTCGGGAGTGTGGTTCACCGCCGACAGGAAGGTCCGGTCGCGCGCGCCGACAGCCAACTCACCCAGGGTGAGCGGCTGCTGGAGCGCGAACAGGGCATAGGCCGACGATGACAGTGCTTCCTGCACGTGCGGCATGTCAACCTCCGGGAACTGGGTCCATCAGCGTACGACGCAAGCGTCAGCGACGGAAGAGCCCCCGCTTGCGGCCCGCCTCGTCGGTATCGGCGTGCGGATCCGTCGCCAGCGGTGAGCCATCGCCGGCCATCGCCGTGGACATGGCCGTGGAGGATGGGTCGGTCGATGCCCACGGCCCCAACTCGCGGCCCGGCAGGCAGGCCCGGCCCAGTTCGTTGTACGCCGGCCCGAGCAGCGGGTGATCGAGCAGCGCGTACATGCGGTTCAGGTTGGTGGCTGTGAGCACATCCTTGGTAGCCAGCGGGATGACGCCGACCACCGGGACACCGAGGCCGGCCGCGAGGACCTGATCACGCTCCATGCCGACGTTCGCAACGGACTGGTTGACGATGATGCCGATCTTCTCCCGGGGAATGCCCAAGCCGGACTCGTCCAGCGGCGCGGTGATCTCTCGAAGCGCGCGAGCCATGCCCTGGACCGCCGTCGACGCCAGCGTCGTGACGAAGAGGATCTCGTCGGCCTCGCCTAGCGCCACCTCGGCGATGAGCGGCTCGAGGTACTGGACGCTGGTGTCCATGATGACGACGTCGTACATGCGCTGGAGGCTGCGCACGATGGTGCGGTAGAAGTCCGGACCTACGGTGTCGGCGGTGCGCGGCCTGATGGGTGCCAGCAAGGTGTCGATCCCGAGGCCGTCCGCATGCACGAGATTTCGACGGATGCGCTCCTCATCCCAAACCGGCTGCACCCTGATATTGAGCGCCGTCGGCATGAACTTGCCGATGAGAGAGGCGACCTGGCCATCACGGGTATCGAGGTCGATGAGGCAGACGGACAGCGGCTTTCCCGAGTCGGCGGAGGCCCGGGCGATCGAGCCCGCCAGCAGGATGGAAGCGGTCGACTTGCCGGATCCGCCCTTGCTGGACGTGACGGTGATGGTCGTCTGACCAGGCAGCTTCGGCCGATCGAGCAGTTCGAGGGATGCACTTGCCGGGTACTCGCTCACCCGCGGGGCAGCGACAGTTTCGGCCACGCCACCGACCGGCGGCATCGACGGCCGACCAGGCATCCCCGGGGCACCCTTCGCCAGGCCGATGGCGGGTGCCTCGACCGGAGCAACGCGTGCATCCGGCGTGTCCGACTGGGCTGGAGCGACGGGTAGCACCAGGGACGGCGCTGCCGCAGCCGGCTGAGCCTCTTCGCGCGACAGCGGGATATCGACGTCGCCTAGGTAAGCCTCCGGGAAGGCGATCTCCGGTTCGAGCACGGCCCGCATCCCGTCGAGGACTGCAGCGCCGCTGCCACCCATCGGCAGCAGGTGGTAGCCGAGAGTTGCTGGATCGACGCTCTGAGCCAGTGCCGCGTCCTCGATGAGGCCCATGAATCCGGTCTCCTCGTCCGGGCGCCACACGGTGACGAACACGTGCGCCCCGGCATGGGCCATGGCGACCACCGCTCGCGCGGCCTGGAGCAGTTCGGTCTCGTCGCTTGGGCTTCCCGCCATCAATGAGTCGGAGAACACGAGCACCCGCGAGCGCTGGTCGAGTCGGCCGCCTGACAGGGCATCCCACATCGCGGCGACACTGGGCTGCCGGTCCTGGATGTTCCACCCGACTCCGGATCCATCGAGCAGATCATGCAATGGGCGCTCGGCGACGACGATGACGCCCGGGGCAGCGGCAGACGATTCGTCCATGAACCGGCTCCTCCTCGTCGTCGGGCCACAACAGCGCTCTGGCGCCGTCCATGGTGGACGACGAGCCTCCCTTTCGCCACTCTACCGGCGTGTCGGGACCCTCGGCATCACATAGGTCGTTGCTCGGCGCGGGGGCCGATCTCGACGATTCCGGCCAATACCACAAATGGGAAGATTGTCCGGGGACCGAATTGGAGGCGTGGTGTGATCGCGCAGGGCCAACTGTGACGGCGGCCGATGTCGATCTGGTCGCTCACTACGCGCCGATCTTCGACGACGACCGCGAACTCGCGGCCACGTGGGTGGCGGCACGTATCCACGACGACGTCGACGCCCGCGCGGCGCTGGCCGCCACGTACATCCCCCTGGTTCGCTACGTCGTCTCGCGAATGAACCTCAACCTGCCCCCCAGCCTTGAGCGCGGCGATCTGGTGGGCTTCGGCACCATCGGCCTGATCGACGCTATCTCGCGCTTCGACATGGACCTGGGCCTGACCTTCCAGACCTACGCGGTGACCCGGATCCGCGGTTCGATCCTCGACGAGCTGCGCTCCCAGGACTGGGTACCCCGCAAGGTGCGCAGCCGCATGCGGGCCATTGATCAGGCCACTGCGGCCTTTCAGCAGGAGCGCGGCGCAGAGCCCAGCCTCGACGATCTGGCCGCGGCAACCGGTTTGGCGCGCGGCGAGGTCCAGGCCGCGCTGGCCGGCTACCAGAAGGGCTACCTCGCCAGCCTGGAGGCGCGAATGGACGGTGACCGCGGCAGCCACGATGAGTCGCGCGGCCGCGCCTTCGTCGACGAGACCGCCGAACTGCCGGAGGAGATCTACGACCATCAGGAGAGCCAGCAGGTGATCCGCAGTCAGATCCGCCGGCTGCCCGACCGTGACCGCGCCGTCATCGCGCTCTATTACTTCGAGGAGTTGACGTTCGCGCAGATCGGACGCGCACTCGGGGTGAGCGAATCGCGGGCCTGCCAGATCCACGGCCATGCCATTCGCGAACTTCGAGCTGCGGTCTAGCGACCGAGCGCTCCCGGCCCACCGAGGATGAATGCGGCCCGGACGGCTGGATCGTCGAACTGCCCGTCGGCACCGTGCGTAGGGGCCTGGTCGGTCGCCACCGCCGCCCGGGTCGCGCCGGCAGCCATCGGCGGGGCCGGGGGGGTGCCGAAGGCTGCCGACGTCGTCTTGGCTGGATCGTCGGTGATGGTGCGGATCCCGATGTCGAACATCCGGACGGCCGCGTCCTCGACTTCCTGGATGGAGTCCCCGAAGAAGTCGCTGGAGAGATCATCCTCTGCCGTCGAGTCGATACGGGCGATCATGTCGTCCTGGTTGACGATCCCGAACACGGACGGCGGGCGCGGCGCGGGATCGTCCGGACTCATGTCCGTTCGTCCGTCCAACCGGCCGGCAGGTAGTCCGAGATCTGGGCCTCCACCGAATCGGGCAGCGCAACCGCATCCAGGCTGGTGAGCACGGCGCGGGCATCGGTCGCCAGATTGAGGGACGCGATCGGCAGATCATCGGGGACCCAGTCGTGGCGATGCCACTGGACGGTCCAGACGACCGCAAGCACCTCATCGAGGGCGGCCTTGGCGCTGTCGAGCAGCGGGTCCGTGCTGGAGACGATGGGATGCGTGCTGTAGCGGATCGCGCCCGGGCGCCCATGAGGGGCATCGCAGTAGATCTCGACGCGGTAGAGCGAGTGCGAGTCATCCGGTCCGGCGATGCCGACGGGAGCCACTGCGGTGACGACGCCGGTACCCGTGCGCACGAGGAACTGGCGACCGTGGTCATCGACCTCCAGCCATGCCTGCATCGCGCTCACCTCCCTGTGGCTCCCAGATGGAGAGCCTTGCACAATGGGTATCGGAACGCGACCGGAGCACCTGAACCCAAAACGGTCAAAAGTTCTCGGTTCTGACCATTGCCGCTAGAGGCCGACCACGTTCAGGTAGGCCGAGCCGATCGCCTCGCCCGCCCACAGACCCACAGCAGCCCCGATCAGCAGGAACGGGCCAAAGGGGAGGGCTGATTTGCGCCCGGCCCGGCGCACCGCCATCAGCGCGAGGCCGACGACGGCGCCCGTCCCGAAGGCCATCAGCAGGCCCACAGCGGCGGCGGAGGTCCCGACCCAGCCGAGGGTGACTCCGAGCACGGGGGCCAGCTTCACATCGCCGAAGCCCATGCCACGCCCCCCGGTGACCAGCCACAGACCTCCGATGACGCCCAACCAGACTGCCCCGCCCACGAGGGCGGATCCGACCGCCCAGCGGCCGGACATCGCCCCGGCCAGTACCAAGCCGGCAACGGTCACCGGGTAGAGGGGAAGCACGATGGCATCAGGCAGGCGATGGTGCTCGAGGTCGATGAAGAACAGGGCGATGCCAGCACTGCCCAGGACCAGGAGCAACGGCAGCAACCAGATCAGCCCATCGGAATTCCACGCCCACCACGCCAGGGCCAGCCACACGGCCAGGTTCAGCAGTTCTACGAGGGGGTAGCGACCGGAAATGGGCTCGCGGCAGACCCGGCACCGACCCTTGAGCAGCAGCCAGGACAGGACAGGAATGTTGTCGCGGGTGGCTATCGGCGTCTGGCACCCCGGGCAGGCCGAGCCCGGTCGCACGATCGACAGCCCGAGCGGAACGCGGTAGATGACCACGTTGAGGAAGGAGCCGACGGCCAGGCCGATCCCGACGAGCAGGACGACGATGAACCCGACGATGACGGTGGCGTCGCTCACGGGCCCTCGGTGGCAGCGGCATCATCGGCCGGCGCGTCGGCCAGGGCGTCGGCTTCGGCCCGGGCTTCCCTCAGCCGAGCCCGGATCGCACCGGCGTTCGTGATCGCCTCGCGTTCGACGAGGACAGCCTCGGTCAATGCGTCGGTGAGTTCGGCTACCTCCGCCTCGGCCACCTCGAGGCGCAGCTGGCTCACATGGTCCGTGCCGGCCTTCCTGGCCCGGGCTGCGACCTGCGGGTCCGACGCAGGCTCCGGCTCGGGCTCCGGCTCGGGCTCGGGCTCGGGCTCCGGCTCGGGCTCCGGCTCGGGCTCGGGCTCCGGCTCCGGCTCCACCACGACGTGTCCGAAGGCCTCTGGCACCTTGAGGTGCTCTGCCCCGGCGGCCGCAGTCTCCCCAGGCGCAACCGCAATGACACCAGCAGCAGCCAGCAACCCCGCGAGGTGGACCGCTTCCGCACGAGTGAAGCCGCCCACCGCCGCAACCTCGTCCACGGTGCGCAACCCGTCGACCGCCGAAAGCAGGGCAGCGAACTCCGGCAGGGACAGGTTCGCGGGCATCGGCGCGCCCGTGGCCCGCAGGCGGATGGTTGCCGCAGACCCCACCGGCGACAGCCCGGGCCAGGTCGTAGCCAGCCTCTGCGACCGCACTCGGACCGCGTCAAGCAGCGGCTCGACGGGCAGCGGCAACGTGCAGAACGCATCCGTGGTCATGTCCTTGTGAAGATTCACCTTGACCTTGTCGCAGGTCAGCACCGCCCCCAGACTCGCCAGCAGGTACTCCTGATGGACGGTCGCCAATGCCTCGACAGCCAGCCAGCCGCGCTGTACTGCCTGAACACCGGCGCCGACTCCGTCGCGCTCCGCATCGGCCCGCAGCGATCGCGCATGGTCTGCCGAGACGGCCCCGGAAGCGGTCAACCTCTCCAGCACCGGCGGCTCATAGTCGTCGAGACCGACCGCGTACAGCCGTCCCTCGAAAAGGTACAGACGCGCCGACGCGCTGTTGGCTCGGGCGGTCACCTCGAGGGCGCCGGTGAACCCCTTCTTGGCGGCATTCTCGATATCGCGGACGAGATGGGCATTCAGGTCCACGGCAGGCGGATCGGCAGGGCCGTCGGCGGCCCGCTTACCCCGGCCGAAAGTGATCGCCATCCTCGTCCTTCCTCAGCGAAGCAGATGTTCGGGCAGGCCCGCCTCGTGGATGGGACAGCGCGGCGCACCTGCATGATCGACCGTACCGACGGTGAACCCCGGTCGGCCGGAACATCCGCGCCGTGGTTCCTCGTTGTAGAGACGACCGATACCGGAATAGGAGTCGTTACGGGTGATGGCGGTCGCCCTCTCAGCGATCTCAGAGCGGTTGGTGATCCGCACGACATGCTCGGGGATGATCTCGAGAACCTGCTCGGGGGTCGAGAGCCGCCACTTGTAGTGAGCCACATCGAGGTCGCCCGTGACGGTCCGCTCCGTGCGGTCCGGCATCAGCACCGTCACGGCGCACTTGGTACCGATGTACTCACCGACGTCGACGCTCTCGCCCGTGGACAGGACGAAGGTGAAAGCCAGCGACCCCGCGAACCGCCGATAGCCCAAGCGTGGGTCATAGAGCTTGCCGACGTGCTCTCGCACCACTGACTCGGCATCCTCGAAGCTTCCCGACGTCCCCTCGACGAGCAGGCGCGGCAGTCCCTGATTCGTGCGCATCAGGTCGGAGACGTCCCACTGGTAGGACCGAATGATCCGGCGACCGTCCGGGTCCTCATCATTGTCGACCTCGGCGCCGGTGACGCGGGCGGCGAAGTGCTCCGTGACCCACGTCCACAGCAGGATCCCTGGCGAGTCGGTGAAGGTCCACGGGATCGGCTCGGCGAGGCCCTCGCTCACTGCAGACCCGCTGCAGCCACCGAGTCGAGGACTCGCGTGACAGCCGCCGCCGCAGTCTTCGGCAGCACATCGAGCTCGCGAGCCACCTCAGGTCGACTGAGGTCTTCCCAGAAGGACAGGTACACGGCAGCCAAGGCTAGGGGGTCCTGCGCTCGACGGCCACCCGCCTCGGGATTGTTGACGGCAGCCATGATCGATCGGGTGAGCTGCGCATTGCGATCGTGGGCCGTGGCATCGAACTCCACATCGACATCGGATGCCACCTGCACGAGATCGAGTTGATCGCCGTCAGAGGATTCGCTTACGAGCGACTGGTAGTTGCGCATTCCCGACAGGGTGCTGATCGCCTGCTCTCGCTTGCGCAGATCGGTGACGCTCGTACGCAGCGCCCCGGCCAGTTCCTCCTCGGTCGCCGGCCGCTGCTCGGTCGCGGCGATGACATCGGCGGCGCGGCTCAGGGTCTGCCGATCGCTGACGACGCCACGACCGTATGCATTGCGAGCCGCGTCCTGAGGCCACGTACGGAGCTTGCCGATCATGAAGGCAAGGAAGTTCAGCGTCCCGTTGCGACCCTCGCGCCCTGCGTCGTAGCGGTCGGCGTGGTCGGAGACGAACAGGTACATCATCGAACGGACGTCCTGATCATCGATGAGGTCGAGGTCAGCAACGATCTTGCGGCGAATCGCGTAGAGCCGTGGGTAGAGCCATTCGACGGCAGCGGCGATCAGGTCAGGCAGGAGGGTCCCGGGAATCGCATCGAGATCGCGGAAGGGGACCTTCGCCTCGACTCGGATATTGACGGCCTCGACATCGTGCGCGACGCACCACTCACGAATCACCTCACGGGCGTCGTAGCCGCTGCCCTCGGGC
>CAIVQM010000530.1 GCA_903908025.1 uncultured bacterium | reverse complement strand
CGCCATCCTCGGGGCCGGCGCCGAGATGGGGCCGACCCGTTCCCTGCTGCGCTGGGGTGCGCGCGTCCACGCCATCGATCTGCCGCGGCCGGACCTCTGGCAGCGGCTGATCGCCACCACGCGCAGCACCGCTGGTTCGCTCCGTATCCCGATCGCCCTCGACCCCAGCGGTGCCCCGCCGTTCGTCCTCGATGGCATGGTGCACCCGGACGACGACGCCACGGTCGCGAGCAAGGCCGGTGCCGATCTGCTCCGCCAGACCCCGGAACTCAGTGCCTGGCTCCGTGAGATCGAGCAGCCGTTCGTCCTCGGAACGTACGCCTACGCCGATGGCGCAGCGCATGTGCTGCTGTCGATGGCGGGCGACGCCCTGGCCACGCGCCTGCTGGCCCAGCGCGACGACATCACCCTCGCCTACCTTGCGACACCGACCGATGTCTTCATGGTCCCGCTGGACGCTGTCGAGGAGTCCCGTCGTCGCTGGGACGCACGCGGACTGAGCGGACTGCTGCAGAGCCCATTGCGACTGGTGAAGCAGTTCGAGCCGAACTACCGCGAGACGTTCATCAATGAGGCTGGCATCGAGTTCGGCATCAACGACTCGCTCGTTCCGCAGCAGGGTCCGAACTACGCGCTGGCCAAACGACTGCAGCGCTGGCGCGCCCTCGTCGCTCGCGCGGATGGCACGCCCGTGTCGCTGAACCTTGCCCCGGCGACCCGCACGCAGTCGGTGGTGAAGAACCGCGCCCTGGCCGCCGCCTACGCGGGCGCCGGTCGATTCGGCGTCGAGGTGTTCGAGCCCGCCACGTCAACCACTCTGATGGCGGCACTGCTCGTCCACGATCTCCGCAACCCGGCCGCTGCTGCGAACCCCAGCACGCCCCTGGCCAATCCGATGGACCTGTTCGCGCAGGCTGCCAACCACGGTGGGTTGTGGCGCACTCCCTATGCACCGCGGAGCGTCCTCAGCATCGCCGCCCTTCTCGGCATGTTCGAGTCCCGCGCATGACCGCCCGGACATCCGTCGCCGCCGCGATCCTCGAGCTGCTCGGGCGGCACGGGGTCGAGCGCGCTTTCGGCATCCCCGGCGTGCACAACCTCCCCTTCTGGGACGCCGATTCGGAATCAGCACCCCGCATCGTGGGCGTGCGGCACGAGCAGGCGGCGGGCTACGCGGCCGATGGTCTCTACCGGGCCACCGGCAAGCCCGCTGCGACCCTGCTCACCAGCGGCCCCGGTGCCGCCAATGTCGTCGCTGCCTTCGGTGAGGCCTTCATTAGCGGATCGCCCATGATCGTGCTCGCCAGCGAGGTCGGCCAATCGCTCCGCTCACCTGCCGGTCCGCGCGGGATCCTGCACGAGATGGCTGACCAGGGCGCGATGTTCGAGGCCTTCGGCGCGACGGCCCGCCGGGCTCGCACCCGGCAGGAGGCGATCGCGTCGACGGTGCTCGCCCTGCGCGAGGCCTGGGGGCCACCCCCGCTCGGCAGTTACGTCGGGGTTCCGTCCGACATCCTCGGCGAGGAGTGGACCGCCCCGATTCCGCACATCCCGCGCCTGCCCGCACCGCGCGCAGACTCACATGAGGTGACTGACCTCGCCGAGCTCATCAGCACCTCGCCGCGCATTGTGCTGTGGCTCGGTGGCGGAGTCGTCGCTGCGGAGGCCGAGGAAGCAGCTCGCGCGCTTGCGCACCGCCTCGGCGCACCGGTGCTGACGAGCTATGCCGGCCGAGGACTGCTCGCCGGCGACCCGCTGCTCGTCGACGCCCCGGTTCATGAGCCCGAGGTCGGTGCCCTCCTCGCTTCCGCCGACCTGCTGCTCGTCATCGGGTCGTCCTTCGACGGGATGAACACCAAGAACTGGCGCATCGACCTCCCCCCGCGTCGCGCCGCCCTCACCCTCGGCAGCCTGATCCACCGGACCATCGACTTCGACTGCGTCATCAGTGCCGACGTCGGTCTGGGGCTCGAGTCACTCGCCGAGATCCTCGACGACATGGGCGTGGCTGACCGGGAGCCGTGGGCCGACACCGCGTCAATCCGACCGAGCATCGTCGCCCGCCTGCTCGCCGACCCACGGACAGCGACGGCTATGGCCTGGGTCCAGCAGGTCGGTGCAGGCTGGCCCACCGAGGGTGCCATCGTCTGCGACATGGCCGTCGGGGCCTACTGGGTCGGCGGGTACAGCAGCCAGCCGCGCACCCGACGCATGCAGTACCCGGTGGGCTGGGGCACGCTCGGCTACGCGCTCCCCGCGTCGATCGGACCGGCATCCGTGGGCATCCCGACGCTGGCCGTCTGTGGCGACGGCGGACCGATGTTCGCCCTCGGCGAGCTGGCCACGATCGCGCAGGCATCACTGCCCGTGACGCTCCTCGTCGTGGACGACGGTGGCTACGGAATGCTGCGCTTCGACCAGCAGGTCTTCGGGCACCCGGAACGCGGTGTCGACCTGCTCACTCCCGAATGGCACTCCCTCGGTGCCGCGTTCGGCATCGCGGCTGAGACTGTCAGCAACGTCGACGAGATCTCCGCCGCACTGCGACGGGCCCACGAGGCGAACCTCCGTGGCGAGCCGCGGATCGTCGTGTGGCCGCAGCGGCTGCATCCGCCGCGCACGACGTCGCCGCGCTGGTTCGAGGAAGCACATGGCTGACAAGGACGTCCCGGCCGAGGTGAAAGGCCAGCCCGTCGGCTGGTTCGAGCTCTTCTTCGACCTCGTCGTCGTCGCAGCGGTGAACGTCACCAACGATCGCTACCTCGAGCACCCATCGGGTGGCACTGCCCTGATCGCGGTACTCGGGCTGGTTTCGCTGTGCTGGGTGTGGTTCCTGACCACCACGGCCAACAACGTCTACCCAGTGTCCGGCTCACTTCGGCGCGGACTCGTGCTCGTGCAGATGGGCGCGCTGATCCTCGCCGCACTGGCGATCGACTACGGGGACCCCGTTCGCATGAGCCGCGGACTCGCGGTCTACGGCCTGGCCATGGTCATCTCCGCAGCCCTGTTCATCCTCGGTGGTGGCGGCTCCATGCGGGCGCCGCTCGCACGACAGGCGGTCTTCGTCGGCATCGGCGGCTTCATCTGCGTCGTGGCCGGGCTGTTCGGGCTGGATCCGCTGTGGCCGTATCTCGTCATCGCACTCGGCATCGGCATCATCCCCGGACTAACGACGCATAGGACGGCATCACCACCGGTGTTCGTCGCCCGACCCGACCACCTGCGCGAGCGGCTCGGACTGTTCATCCTCATCGTCCTCGGCGATGGCTTCCTGCTTCTCGTGCAGGCACTCGGCACCAAGGGTTCAGTACCGAACCTGGGTGTCTTCGCAATGACGTTCATCGTCAGCGTCTCGATCTGGGCGCTGTACTTCGAGGGCACCTTCCCGCACAGCGTCAGCATGGTCGGCATGCGGTGGCGCCTGTCCCTGCTGGCGCATCTGACCCTGGTCTTCGGGATGATCGCCACCCTCGACTGTCTTGTGCTGTTCACGGCGCGCGAGCAGGACCGCCTCGGCGACCAGCACCTCACCTACTTCGCGAGTGGCCTCGCGGTGGTGCTGCTCTCGTTTGCGGTGCTCGGCTTCTGCGTGCGTGGCCGGTGGGCCATCGTTGGACTCGTGCAGGTGGTCTCCGGGTTGGCCCTGGCGATTGTTGCCGTGTGGTGGCTGCCCGGGGCCGTCATTCCCGTGTACTCCGCCATGATCGCCGCGGGTCTGGTCGTCGGCGCCAACGCCGCATTCGCGGTGTGGGCGATTCGCCGACGTCCCCCTCATCCCCTACCGTGACCTCACCAGCCAACGGCCGTCGGCGAGTTCGTCCCGGTCCCCTAGCCCTGCGGCTCGGCAACGTACCCTTGACCAGTGCAGGTTCATCGTCGCTTCGCATCGGTCTCCGCGGCCCTCGTCTCGGTGCTGGTCGGCGCGCTCCTGCTCACGCCGATGGCCGCTGCTGACGACGGCAGCACGCCAACCCCAGAGCCGGTTCCGACTACCGCGCCCACCGATCCGGCCGCGCCCACTCCGGAGCCGGCACCGACCCCGCCGCCTGCAACCGAACCCGCCACCCCCGTCGTCGTCGCCAGTTCCCTCCCCCTGCGCGTCGGCGCCCACGGCTGGCGCGTGCGCCACGTGCAGGAGCGGCTGGCGTGGCTCGGCTATGAGATCTACCCGACCAACGTGGCCGGCGAGGTCATGGGCAAGTCGACCGCCGCTGCCGTCAAGGCCTTCCAGTCGAAGTTCGGCTCTCGCCCCACCGGCGTCGTCGGCGTCGGCACATGGGAGCTGCTCGACCTGCTGGCAAACCCCGTCGGGCGGCTACCCGCCGCGTGCCTGGGCCAGACCACGATCTGCATCGACAAGACCACGCGCCTCGTGCGCTTCGTGGTGAAGGACAGGGTCGTGCTGACCCTTGATGCCCGTTTCGGATTCGAGGGCGCTGCAACCCGCGAGGGCACCTTCCGCGTGAACTCCAAGAGCCGCGACCACATCTCGTCGCTCTACCAGACGTCGATGCCGTTCGCGATGTTCTTCAGCGGCGGGCAGGCCGTCCACTACTCGCCGTACTTCGCCCGCGACGGCTACAACGGGGCCTCGCACGGGTGCGTCAACCTGCGCGACTACGACCGGGCCGGCTGGCTCTTCGACCACGTGGCCATCGGCACCCGCGTGCACGTCTACCGCTAGCAAGCCCGTCCGTCTTGAGGTTGGTGGCGGTTTCGGAGCCCGAAACCGCCACCAACCTCAAGGCGGACAAGGGGAAGCCCGCGCGGCTGGGGGGCTGTCGCGCGGGCTTCCTGGGACATGTCAAAGACATGCACCCCGCCGTCCGGGGGTGGACGACACCTTCATTCTGCACCATCCCGGTGGCTGTGTCAGCCTCTGGCGGGATGGTTTCGGACTAGCTCTGCTGGCCCATCCCCCACATGGCCCACAGAGTGGTCCGGACCGACCGAGGCTGCTGCAGAACGGTCGTGATCGCATGCGCCACATCATCGGCCGTCAGCCAGTCGGCGAAGCGCGGATCGTTCTCTACCCGGCCGGTGCCAATTGCGAACTCGGTGGCCGTGCCGGCGGGGCAGATCGCGGTGACGCGGATCCCCTTCTCCCGGAGCTCACGGTCCAGTGCACCCGCGAGGCCCACCTGCGCGAACTTGGTCCCGGCATAGACGGCCTCGTCGCCGCCACCGCGAAGGCCCGCCACCGACGACACGATGACGATGTCGCCGCCACCGGCGGTCTCGAGCATCGCCGGCACGGCTGCGCGGATCGCCCACACGGTGCCGTCGTAGTTGGTGTGCATCATCCGCTCGACCTCGGCATCGCTGTTGTCGAGGATGTCGCCGTACAGGCCGATGCCCGCGTTGGGGACGATCGTGTCGAGGCGGCCGAATGCGGCCACGGCTTCGGCAACCAGGCGCCGGCAGTCGTCCGCACTGCGCACGTCCATCTGCACGCCCAGCGCATTGTCTGCGCCGAGCCGCTCGACCAGCTCCGTCAGGCGCTCCTGACGGCGGCCACCGAGCACCACCTTGGCACCCGCCTCGACCAGCTGGACCGCAGCAGCGGCCCCGATCCCGGCGGTGGCACCGGTGATGGCGACCACTGTTCCGGTCAGGTCGCGTGTCGGGTACGGCATGGCTCCTCCTTCAGTCGTTGAGTGGCGGGGCGTGGGGGTGTCTGACTCTTCAGAAGGCCCCCACAGCCCGCCCCTCAACAGTAGGGGGGTGGTTTACTCACCGCATGCCCGCCATGTCTGAAAGCCCCTTGTCCGTTGTCCTCGTGGGGTACGGCCTTGGCGGCCGGCTGTTCCACGCGCCGCTGATCGTTGCGACCCCGGCGCTGTCGTTGGATGCGATCGTCACGAGCAACCCCGAACGTGCAGCGCAGGCCCGGCAGGACCACCCGGAAGCAACCATCTACGCGACCCCCGAGCAGGCCTGGGCGGGCGGCCACGAGCTGGCTGCGATCAGCACGGCCAACATCACGCATGTCCCCTACGCCAAGGCCGCACTCGATGCCGGCCTGCACGTGGTGCTCGACAAGCCGATCGCGGCGGACGCCGACACGGCACGCGAACTCGCCCAGGTGGCTCGCGCGCAGCAACGGCACCTCATCCCGTACCAGAACCGGCGCTGGGACAGCGATATCCGCACCGCCCAACGAGTGCTGGCCGAGGGTCGGCTCGGGAATGTCCATCGCTTCGAGTCGCGCATCGTGAAGATGCGCGTCATCCCCAAGGAGGGCTGGCGCGGATCGGCCGTACCCGAAGACCTGGGGGGCCTGCTCTACGACCTCGGGGTGCACGCCATCGATCAGGCGATGCAGCTCATGGGCCCGGTGGCCTCTGTCGGCGGCTGGCTTCGTTCCATTCGCGACGCCGACCCCACCGATGACGACAGCACGGTAATCCTCACGCACACGTCAGGCGCCATCAGCATCATCACCGTCAGTCAGGTCACGGCGATCGGAGAGCCGCGCATGCTGCTGCTCGGCACCCGCGGTGGCCTGCGCATCGACGTCGTCGATGCGCAGGAGGCCGAACTTGCCGCAGGCGGCGATCCCTCCTCACCGGACTGGGGGGTCCGACTGCCCGGCACCGAGGCACTTCTGCGCACGTTCGACGACGCGAGCAACCCGACGGACGAGCGCGTGGCCCTGGAGCGCGGGGCATGGCCGGACTTCTACGCGAAGGCCGCAGCGGCGATCCGTGAGGACGGTCCCGATCCCGTGACGATCGACGATGTCGTCGAGACGATGCGGGTCATGGATGCCGCACGCCTCGCCGCCGAGACCGGGACGAACGTCCGCCTGGATCCTCCCGCCGGCCACGCCGCTCACTGAGACAGGTCACGCACCGACCAGGTGGTCACCATGGTGACGGGTGCGCCTGGGGCCGCTACGGCGACCGGACTGCCGTATGCATCGCGCAGTCCATCGGGTGGGCCGCTCTGCGGCTCGACGCACACATAGTCCAGGAGCTCGTCGAAGACGACGTACCAGCCCCCGTCCGTCACGATGTCGATCGCCATCGCCCCGGGCCAGCACACCGTCGCCCGACCGCTGGGCACGACGAAGGCGTCGTCGAACGGCCCAGCGCCGGCATCGAAGGCGAGCACTCGACCCGTAGGCAGCTGGTCTTTCCCCTTCTCAAGCTGCCCGGTCGCCGCCAGCGTCCATTCCAGCGGACCGCCGACCCCCAGATGGCGGCGAAACCACGGATGCCAGCCCATCACAACGGGGAACGGCTCGCTCAGGGCACGCACGGTGATGGACGTGGTGACCACGGTCGGTCGCACGTCCCAGCAGATGTCGACGGCAGCCGGCCACGGCCAGCCGGGGTGGTCATCGATTCGGGCGAGCAACCGGGCCCGATCGTCGTCGACCTCGACCTCGAGCACGGTCGCGCGCTGACGAAATGCCGTGCCGTGAATGGCCCACGGCTCGTACGTGATGGGGAGGTCGTGGTCCTGCCCTCGCCAATGCACGCGATTGCCGCCAAGTCGGCCGGCCCACGGCGCCATCGGGTACATACCGTGCTCGACCGGATCGGGCCCATGCGACGCCAGTACCTCGATGCCCGATACGCGCCAGCCGGTGGCTCGCGCACCCTCAGCGAGGTCGATATCAACCTCGATGTCCCCCGCTACGAGGCGCACGCGCCGGTCAGGATGCAGCGGCATGATGCGAACGCGACAGCACACCGACGGGATCGCTGAGCAGGGCATCGAATGCCATCTCCGCTGCACCCAATAGCGTGCTGTCCCCGTTGAGCGCCGGCACCTCAACACGCGCCTGCTCGCGCGCAGCCGGCAGGGCGTAGTGGATGCGCCGGTACACGGTGCCGCTGACGAGCGGGAACAGCAGCCGCAGGTGTCCGCCGAGCACGATGACCTCAGGATTGAACAGATTGACGAGGTTGGCCAGGCCGATCCCCAGCCATTCGCCAGCATTCTCGATCGCCGCCTGTGCCTTGCGGTTCCCGCCATTTGCCGCCGCAATCACATCGGTGATCTCGGTCTGGTCGCCGCCTAGTCCAGCGTTCGTCAGGATCGCATCTCGGCCGATCTCCGTCTCCCAGCAGCCCTGGGCACCGCAGCGGCACACCACGCCCTGGGGGTTGACGACCATGTGCCCAACCTCGCCGCCGTAGCCGCCTGCACCGGACATCGGACGCCCGTCCATGATGACGCCGCCGCCGATCCCGACTTCCCCGGAGACGTAGATGACGTTGCGATTGCGAGCTCCCACACCACGCACATGCTCAGCTACCGCACCGAGGTCGGCGTCGTTGCTGACGGCGACGGTCGGGGTGAACCCATACTGGGTGCCGATGGCTTCGCGCACCATGTCGCCGAACGGCACGTCGGCCCAGCCCAGGTTCGGTGCGAGCAGCACCCGGCCGTCGGCATGATCGACAATGCCGGGCACGCCGATGCCCAGGCCCACCCACCAGGATGTTGATGGAGCCACGGCGAGCATCTGCTCCGTCAGGGTGGTGAT
>CAIVQM010000529.1 GCA_903908025.1 uncultured bacterium | reverse complement strand
GTCGTCGACCGGCAGGCCGCCCTCGGCCCCCAGTTCGCGCCCCAAGCGTTGCGAATGCATCCCGAAGGCCAGCTCACGCCACAGAATCCACGCCCCGATGAGCGGAATGACGACGACGCTGAAGCCGAGCAGGACGGGAACCGGGTCTCCCGTCGCGATGAGGGCCCACGCCCGCCAACCCGTGAAGACGAGATAGACAGCGACGGCCGCTGCCAGCACCCAGGCGACTGTGCGGGCGCTCACGCGCCGAGGTCGAGGTAGTCCGCGAGCCCGACCGTGAGCCCCGGATGCCGACCCACCTCTCGCACGCCGAGGAGGACCCCGGGCATGAACGAGGATCGATCGAGCGAGTCATGCCGAATGGTCAGTGTCTCGCCGACGCCGCCGAGGATGACCTCCTGATGCGCGACCAGCCCGCGGGCCCGGACCGAGTGGACGTGGATGCCGTCGATCGTGGCCCCCCGCGCGCCGTCGACCCCGTGCACGGTCGCGTCCGGTGCCGCAGGCAGGCCCGCACGGGCGGCCGCAATGAGCTGGGCAGTGTGGGTGGCCGTTCCGGATGGCGCGTCGACCTTGTCGGGGTGGTGCATCTCGATGATCTCGGCGGACTCGAAGTACGGAGCGGCCATGGCGGCGAAGCGCATCATGAGCACCGCGCCGATACCGAAGTTCGGGGCCACGAGGACGCCAACCGACGGCTCCTTCGCACACCAGCCGCGAACCTTGTCGAGCCGCTCCTCGGTGAAGCCCGTCGTGCCGACGACGCAGTGGATGCCGTTGCCGATGCAGGACTTCAGCGTGCGCATCACGGCATCGGGGGTGGTGAAGTCGACGATGACCTCGGCACCGGCCTGAGCCAGCGCCGTGGGCGGTACGCCCATGTCGACTGCGGCAACCAGGTGCAGGTCGTCAGTCGCCTTGATGGCCTCGACGGCTGCCTGACCCATGCGTCCCTTGGCGCCCACAACGCCTACCTTGATCACGCCCCGAGGATACCGGTGTCGTTGCAGCTCAGTTCCAAACCCCGCCGACCTTGAGGTTGGTGGCGCTTCATCGCGCCGGAAACGCCGCCAACCTCAAGATCGAGGGTGGAAGGGTGAGCGGAATTGGTCAGCCAACCGTGTTGAACGTTGTGGTCTCGTCGAACGGTCCGATGACGGCCAGCGTGGCCGGTGCGGTGAGCAGATCTCGCGCGATGGTGCGGACGTCGTCGGCCGTCACGGCATCCACATGGGCGAGCAGCCCGTCGATGCTCAGCAGCGGGTCGTCGTGCAGCTCACTCTTGGCGATTCGGGTCATCCGCGCGCCTGTGTCCTCCTGGCCCAGGACGGTGCCGCCCCGAACCTGGCCCTTGCCGCGCACGATCTCCTCGTCGGTGAGACCGTGATCGGCAACCGACTGCAGCTGGGTCAGGCAGACATCGAGCACGGTGTCGACCTTTGCGGGCAGACAACCCACGTACACGCCGAAGACTCCGTCGTCCGAGTAGCCCTGTGCATAGGAGTAGACGGAGTAGGCGAGGCCACGCTTCTCGCGCACCTCCTGGAACAGGCGACTGCTCATGCCGCCGCCCAGCGCCGTCGACAGGATCGACAGGGCGTAGCGGCGGGGGTCGCTGCGCGTGATGCCCGGGACGCCGAGGACGAGATGCGCCTGCTCAGTGGGTCGCTTGGTGACCTTGACGCCCGCAGCGTGCTTGCGGGGGCGGCGGACCGTGCGCGCGGCACGCGCTTCGACCGACGGATCGAGCACATGCGCGAAAGCCGCCCGCACCTGGCGCACCACGGTGTCGTGATCCAGATGGCCGGCGGCCGCGATGACCATCGACTCGGGACGGTAGGTGCGGCGGTAGAACGCGTTGATGGAGCGGCGGGAGATGCCGCTGATGGTCTCGATGGTGCCGAGGACCGGCCGCCCGAGAGGCGTGTCTCCGAACATGACCTCCGCGAAGTCGTCGTGGACGACATCGGTGGGATCGTCCTCGTGCATCGCGATCTCTTCGAGGATGACACCCCGCTCACCCTCGACATCCTCCGTGCGAATGAGGGCATCGGTGACCACGTCGCACACCACGTCAATGGCGAGCGGAAGGTCGACATCCAGCACCCGCGCGTAGTAGCAGGTGTATTCCTTGGTGGTGAAGGCATTCAGGTCACCACCGACGGCCTCGATCGAGGCCGAGATGTCAAGGGCGGAGCGCTTGTGCGTGCCCTTGAACAGCAGGTGCTCGAGGTAGTGGGCTGATCCCATCTGCGTGCCGGTCTCGTCACGCGAGCCGACATTCACCCACACCCCGAATGCCACCGAACGGACCCCGGGGACCTGCTCGGTGATGACGCGCAGGCCGCCCGGGAGGGTGGTGCGGCGGACGAGTCCGCCGTCACCCTCCCGAAGCAGCGTGCGAGTCTGCGCCTTAGGCATCTTCCGCCGCAGCATCGCCCTCGAGAACGGGGACGAGCGACAGCTTGCCGCGGGGATCGATTTCCTTGATCTCGACCTGGACCTTGCTGCCGACCTTGAGGACGTCCTCGACGTTCTCAACGCGCTTGCCACCCGCGAGCTTCTTGATCTCGGAGATGTGCAGCAGACCGTCCTTGCCGGGCATGAGCGAGACGAAGGCGCCGAACGTCGTGGTCTTGACCACGGTGCCCAGGTAGCGCTCGCCGATCTCCGGCATCGTCGGGTTGGCGATGTTGTTGATCGCCGTGCGGGCCGCCTCAGCCGACTCACCATTGGTGGCACCGATGTAGATGGTGCCGTCGTCCTGGATCGTGATGTCGGCGCCGGTCTCCTCCTGGATCTGGTTGATGATCTTGCCCTTCGGCCCGATCACCTCGCCGATCTTGTCGACCGGGATCTGGATCGCGATGACGCGCGGCGCCGTCGCAGCCATCTCGTCAGGCGCGTCGATGGCCTCGTTCATGACATCGAGGATCGCGATGCGCGCATTGAAGGCCTGCTGCAGCGCAGCGGCCAGCACGGAAGCCGGGATGCCGTCGAGCTTCGTGTCGAGCTGGAGGGCCGTGACGAAGTCCTTCGTGCCCGCGACCTTGAAGTCCATGTCGCCGAACGCGTCCTCAGCACCGAGGATGTCGGTGATGGCGACGTACTCCGTCTTGCCGTCGAGCTCGCCCGAGATCAGGCCCATGGCGATACCCGCGACCGGGGCGCGCAGCGGCACACCTGCGTTGAGCAGTGACATGGTCGAGGCACAGACCGAGCCCATCGACGTCGAACCATTGGAGCCGAGAGCCTCGGACACCTGGCGGATCGCGTAGGGGAACTCCTCCTTGGACGGCAGCACCGGCAGGAGTGCCCGCTCAGCGAGCGCGCCGTGGCCGATCTCGCGACGCTTGGGCGAACCCACGCGACCGGTCTCGCCGGTGGAGTACGGCGGGAAGTTGTAGTTGTGCATGTAGCGCTTGCGGCTCTCCGGGTTCAGCGTGTCGAGCTGCTGCTCCATGCGGAGCATGTTGAGCGTGGTGACGCCGAGGATCTGCGTCTCGCCGCGCTCGAACAGCGCCGAGCCGTGCACCCGCGGGAGCACCTCGACCTCAGCCGACAGCGTGCGAATGTCGGTGAGACCGCGACCGTCGATGCGGATGTGATCGCGAAGGACGCGCTCGCGCACGACCTTCTTGGTGACGGAGCGCACCGCAGCGGAGAGCTCCTTCTCGCGACCCGCGAACTCGGTGGCGAGCTCGGCGATGGCGACCTTCTTGATGTCGTCGAGGCGGGCCTCACGGTCCGCCTTGCTGACGATGGTCATGGCCTCGGTGATGTCGGCCACCGTGAGTCGCTCGACAGCGTCGTAGGCGTCGGGCTGGTAGTCCGGGAACAGCGGGAACTCGACGGTCGGCTTCGCCGCGGCTGCGGCGAGCTCGGCCTGCGCCTCACACAGTGCGCGGATGAACGGCTTCGACGCATCGAGACCGGATGAGACGACCTCCTCGGTCGGCGCGGTGGCGCCGCCGGCGATGAGCTCGATCGTGCGCGTGGTGGCCTCGGCCTCGACCATCATGATGGCGACGTCGTCACCGGCGACCCGACCCGCGACGACCATGTCGAACACGGCCTCCTCGAGCTGCGAGTGCGTCGGGAAGGCGACCCACTGGCCACGGATGAGGGCGACGCGGACGCCACCGATCGGACCACTGAAGGGCAGGCCGGACAGCTGGGTCGATGCCGACGCGGCGTTGATGGCGACGACGTCGTAGAGGTCATCGGGGTTGAGCGCCATGACGGTGATGACGACCTGGACCTCGTTGCGCAGACCCTTGACGAAGGTCGGGCGCAGCGGGCGGTCGATGAGACGGCAGGTGAGGATCGCATCCTCGGACGGCCGGCCCTCGCGACGGAAGAAGGAGCCGGGGATACGCCCGACGGCGTACATGCGCTCCTCGACGTCGACCGTCAGCGGGAAGAAGTCGAACTGCTCCTTCGGGGACTTCCCGGCGGTCGTTGCGCTGAGCAGCATGGTCTCGTCGTCGAGGTACACGGCGACGGAACCGGCAGCCTGGCGTGCCAGCCGGCCGGTCTCGAACCTGATGGTGCGCGTGCCGAACGACCCGTTGTCGATGACGGCCTGCGCGGTTGAGATCTGGGGACCCTCCACGGGTGCCTCCTGTTTCTGTTGACAGGGGCGCACGTCAAGCAGCCGGTGGCGGTCTTCGATCGAGGCCCACGGGGGTCACGACCGCCTGTGGCGATCGCTCCCGGAGGTCACTACCGAGGACCGAACGGACGCTGCTGTCGCGGCGCCCCGGATTCTGGTTTCGGTATTCAGTTATGGAATCCGGACGGCCCGCCCGGATGGACGGGGCCGACCGGCGACGAGAACTAGCGGCGGATGCCGAGCTTCTCGATGATTGCGCGGTAGCGCGCGATGTCGGACTTCACCAGGTACT
>CAIVQM010000528.1 GCA_903908025.1 uncultured bacterium | reverse complement strand
GCGCATCTGCACGCGCAGCTTCGCGTCAAGGTTCGACAGCGGCTCGTCGAACAGGAACACCTGCGGGTCTCGCACGATGGCGCGCCCCATGGCCACGCGCTGGCGCTGGCCACCGGACAGCGCCTTGGGCTTGCGGTCGAGGTAGTCGGTGAGGTCGAGCAAGGCGGCTGCTTCCTTGACCCGTCGGGTGATCTCATCCTTGGAGACCTTCTGGATCTTCAGGGCGAACGCCATGTTCTCCGCGACCGACATGTGCGGGTAGAGGGCGTAGTTCTGGAACACCATCGCGATGTCGCGGTCCTTTGCGGGAACGTGCGTGACATCGCGGTCGCCGATGTAGATGGTGCCGCTGGAGATCGGCTCCAGACCGGCGAGCATGCGCAGGCTCGTGGACTTGCCACAGCCGGATGGACCGACGAGAACGAGGAACTCGCCTTCGGTGATGTCCAGGTCGAGGTGAGCGACGGCGGGTGTGGTCCCGCCGGGGTAGACGAGCGATACGTCGTCGTACCGAACTGCCTTGGTCATACCAATCAACCCCTTCAACCGGCAGGAACGTGCCGGACGATCCGAAATGGAAGGCAGGCGCCCGGGAGGGTGCCTCGGCCGAGCATACCGTCACGCCCGTTCGGCGATCGGCGGCATACTTCCGTCATGCGAAACGCGACGATCGACATCCGCGGCGAGGCCGTGCCCGGGATCCTGTGCCTGCCTCCGTCGGGTGCCGGCCCTGCCGTCATCGTCATCCAGGAGTGGTGGGGCCTCTTGCCGCACATCCAGCAGGTGGTGCAGCGGCTCGCCGATGAGGGCTTCGTCGTGCTGGCCGTCGATCACTACCGAGGTGCCGAGACGACGGAGCCCGACGAGGCGATGAAGCTGATGATCGGTCTCGACATCGAGAGCGTGGGTGCGGATCTCGCGGCGGCTGCCGACTGGCTGGTGCAGCGCGAGGAGGTCACCAGCGACGAGGTGTGCGTCATCGGCTTCTGTATGGGTGGGGGACTGGCACTGCTGGCGCCGACCGTGTCTGACGCGATCGGCTGCACCGTCGCCTTCTATCCCGCGATGCCGTGGCCGCAGTACGCACCGGACTGGAGTCGCTACACGGGCAAGGCGGCAATCGTGCACAAGGCGGTCTCGGACGAGGCGAGCAGCGGACCGGCGATTGGCGAGTATGCCGACGCGATCATCGCCGCGGGCGGATCCATCGAGATGTTCGATTACCCCGACAGCGTGCACGCCTTCTTCAACGATGCGCGGCCCGAGGTCTTCCAGGCCGACAACGCGAAGCGTGCATGGGACCGCACCGTCGCGTTCCTCCGTGCCTGCTCCGGCTGATCTCGCCGCGCTCGATGGGGCCCTCATTGGCTGCCGTCGCTGTCCGCGCCTGATCGCGTGGTGCACGGAGGTCGCGGTCGTGAAGCGCGCGGCCTACGCGAACGAGGACTACTGGGGACGGCCCGTCCCCGGTTTCGGCTCGGAGTCGCCGACGGTCTGGATCGTCGGCCTGGCACCGGCCGCACACGGCGCGAACCGGACCGGACGGATGTTCACCGGCGATCGCAGCGGCGACTGGTTGTTCGGGTCGCTGCACCGCGTCGGACTAGCAGCCCTCGGCACATCGACGGCCCGCGATGACGGGCAGCAGCTGGAGCACGTGCGGATCACGGCCGCCGTCCATTGCGCCCCGCCGGACAACAAGCCGACCACGGAGGAGAAGGCGGCTTGCGCTGACTGGCTCGACACCGAGATCAGGATCATCGAGCCGACCGTCCGAGTAGTGGTGGCCCTCGGGGGCATCGCGTGGCTCGCGACCCTCAAGGCGCTGCGGACAGCCGGCTGGCAGGTGGATCGCGCTGCCTTTGGGCACGGCGCGAGCACGCTTGCCACTTCGCCGACCGGACGGAAGGTACGGGTGCTGGCCTCGTACCACCCGAGCCAGCAGAACACCTTCACCGGCCGCCTCACCGAGCCGATGCTCGACGACGTGCTGGCCCGCGCACACGACGCGGCGAACTGACGAGACGGCAGGCCGGGTGGCCGTATCGTTGCCGCGGGCCCCTGTAGTCCAACTGGCAGAGACACCCGGCTTAAACCCGGCACAGTATGGGTTCAAATCCCATTGGGGGCACGTTTGTCAGGGTGTCAATCGATCAAACATTCGATTGACACCAATGTTGACACCGATGTCTATTTCAATGCCTTAGTTATGGACCCTCTAACTACCTGAGCAGACTCCGACATTAGATGCCCGTAGGTGTGACGTATATCAAGGATCTTGGACTGGTTCTCTCCTGACGAGAGGATGGGCCTGTGGCCCGAATGAAGCGCAAGTTCTCGCCTCAGTTCAAGGCTGAGGCGGCGCAGTTTGTGATCGAGACGGGTCGCCCTACCGCTGAGATTGCCCGCGAGTTGGAGATCAACGAGGGCACGCTCGGCAACTGGGTGAACGAGTGGAAGCAGTCCAATCCTGAGCCTGAGAAGGCCCTGACCCCGGTGGAGCGTGCCCGCGTGGCCGAGATGGAAGACGAGATCCGCAGGCTGTGGATGGAGAACGAGTTCCTGGATGAAGCAGCGGCCTTCTTCGCAAAGACGCAACCGTAGCCGAGCGCTGCGCGTTGATCGATGCGGAGAAGGCCAACTATCCGATCGCGTGGATGTGCTCGATGCTGCACGTGCCCAGGTCGAGCTTCCATGAATGGCGCAGCCGCGCGCTGACCGCGACCGCCGTGAACCGCGCGGAATTGGTGGTGTTTGTGGGCGAGGTGTTCACCGAGTGCCGGCAGACCTAAGGGTGCCGGCGAATTGCCCGTGAGTTGAACGCCCGTGGGACCGCGTGCAGTGTCGGCCTGGTCGCGGACCTGATGCGCGAGATGGGCTTGAAAGCCGTGCAACCACGCGCGTATCGGGTTACCACCGTGCACGGCATTGATGATGAGTATCCGGTCGACCTGATCGAGCGGGACTTCACTTCCCAGCAGCCTGGTACCAGGCTGGTCGGTGACATCACCTACCTGCGCACGGGTCAGGGCTGGCTGTATCTGGCGACCGTGATCGACCT
>CAIVQM010000527.1 GCA_903908025.1 uncultured bacterium | reverse complement strand
TGGGCGTGGGCGAGTTCATGCTCATCAGCAGGTTCAACCTGCAGGCCGGAGTCGCGGTGGACCCGACCATGTGCCCTGGTGATCCGGGCACCGGCTGTGGGCCGTTCGAGATGACGACCCTGGGCTGGTTCCTCGTGCTCCTGCCCTTCATCGTGTTCGCCATCGGCCTGGCCCTTGGCGCGATCCGGCGTGACAGGGAGAACTACGACGCGGTGCACAACTTCGTCAGCTGATCCAAACCCCGTCGGTCTTGAGGTTGGTGGCGTTCCGAGGCGCTGGAACCGCCACCAACCTCAAGACCGCGGGCGTTAGCGGGCGGTGACGGAGGCCGGGAAGGCCGCGATCCCGTTCACGAAGTTGGAGTTCGTCCGAACGAGGGGACCCTCCTGGGCGAACCGAGTGCCCTGCTTGATCATCTCCTCCAGCAGCACTCGGATCTCCATGCGCGCGAGCGGTGCGCCCAGGCAGTGGTGCGGGCCCTTCGCGCCGAAGGAGACCTGCGGTGGCTTGATGGGCCGGGTGATGTCGAAGCGCAACGGGTCGGTGAACTCGGCCTCGTCGAAGTTCGCTGAGCAGTACCAGATGACGACCTTGTCGTTCTCCTTGATGGGCACGCCCGCGAGTTCGGTGTCGCACGTTGCGGTACGGCGCATATGCATCACGGGTGTCGCGTACCGGATGATCTCCTCCACCGCGTTCTCGACAAGATCGGGGCGCTGGTACAGCAGCTCGAGCTGATCGGGATTGTCGATGAATGCCTTGACACCGTTGCTGATGGCCGTGCGTGTGGTCTCATTGCCCGCGAACACCAGGACATGGAACATGTTCTTGAAGTCGTAGTCCGACAGCGCCTCACCCTCGTAGCGCGCTTCGACAAGAGCCGTGGTCAGGTCATCCTTCGGGTTCGTCGTACGTTCAGCCCGCATCATGCGGCCGTACTCGAACAATGCGTGGGACGCAGGTGCGTTGAACGGCAGCAGCTCCAGCGGCGTGATGTTGCCATACGAGTCGGCCGGGATGCCGGTGGAGTCGATGAGTTCGTCGGACCACTGCACGAGCATCCCGGCATCCTCCGGGGGCACGCCGAGGATGTTGATGATGACCCGGATGGGCAGTGGTGCGCTGATGTCCTGGACGACATCGATGGAGCCCTTCTCAGCGGCTGCCAGCAGGACGGCGGAGGCGATGTCGCGCGTTACGTCCTCGTAGCTCCTCACCTTGTGGCTGGTGAAGGCGGGGATGCCGAGCTTGCGCAGTCGGATGTGCTCGGGTGCGTCCGTGTCGACAATGGCCCGCCGTGCATTCATCTGCTCCTCGGTGAGGTCCGGCAGGTTCGTCATGCCGCGTGCGTTCGAATACGTGGCGGGGTCGCGGGTGACGGTGACGAGGTCGGCGTAGCGGGTCACCGCCCAGAACGGACGTCCGTCGTACATGCGCGACGCAATGGGTTCGGTGCGTCGCATCTCGGCAAAGACCTCGTGCGGGATCCCGTTGGCGTAGGTGGCGGGGTCGGTGATGTCGACGGGCACGGACGTGGTCATGCGGATCCTCCGGGGGTGATGACGAAGCGCCCGGACACGTTTCCGTCGTGCAGGCGCTGGTGGGCGGACGCGACATCGTCGAGGCCGATGATCTCGATAGGGGAGTGGAGCGGGTGTGCCTGGGCAAGGGCCACCATCTCGTGCATCTGGGCAAGGGAGCCCCACACCGAGGTCATGAAGCGGGCCTCGTGCGGCACGAGGCCGAACCCGAAGGGCACCGAGCCACCGAACAGTCCGACGAGCACGACGAGTCCCTGTCGAGCGACGTGGTCGCGTGCCGTCGCCAGTGTGGCCTCCGCCCCGACGAAGTCGATGACCGAGGTGAAGGTGCCGTCGACCTCGCCGGGAGCCGCGACGGCGTCGGCACCCAGCGTGAGTGCGAGTTCCCGCTTCTCAGGCGAGGCATCGACAACGGTGACCTCGGCATTGGAGCGGATCTTCAGCCATTGCAGCCCGAACTGACCCAGGCCGCCTGCGCCGATCACCAGGACCCTCGGCTTGGCTGCGCGGGCGAGGCTGTCGAGCGTGTGGTCGACGGCGCGGTAGGCCGTCAGGCCGCCGCATGCCAACGGCGCCGCCTGGGCAGGATCGAGGTCGCCTAGGGGCACGAGATAGCGGTCGTCGGGCACCACCATCCGCTCGGCGTAGCCGCCGTCGCGGAACAGGCCGGCCTCGGTGGCGTTCGGGCAGATCATCTCCTGCGCCGTGGAACAGGCCCAGCAGTCGGGTTGGCGACAGCCCCAGCAGGCGTAGACGAGGACGGGACCGAGCCGGTCGTGCCGGGCGGCGACCTCGTGGCCGAGGATCACCGGCAGCGCAGTCGGGTAGTCCCCCGCAGCGGCGTGGAGATCCGAGTGGCAGATGCCGCAGGCCAGCACCTCGAGAACGGAGCCGCCGGGGGGCGCAACCGGTTCCGGCACCTCCTGCAGGGTCAGGGGGGTGCCGGGGGCGGTCAGGACGACAGCGCGCATGCGGGTCCTTCGATCGGGCCGGGTTCCCTCGTACCACCTGCGGGAAAGTCCGGACGGCCAGTACCTTGCAGACTACATTTATCAAGTATCTGAAATCCACGGTTTGGGAGGTTCGATGTCGTCTTGGGATCCGGCCGATCGCGACCGGGTGGCGGCGCTGTGCGAGGAGCACGGCATCCACACCGTCGAGTGCGTCTTCGTCGATACCTGGGGCATGCCCCGTGGCAAGCGACTGCCGGTGCGCCAGTTCCTCCGCGGGTCCGGCTTCGCGATCGCGAATGTGGTCTACACGTGGGACCCGACCTGCTTCATCTTCGCCACCCCGTGGGTTGACGAGACCGACGGCTTCCCCGACATGCATGCCCTGCCGGACCTCGCCAGCTTCCGGGTCGCCGGCTGGACGGATGGCGTCGGAATCGTCATGTGCGACACGGTCAACGTCGAGACGGGCGAGCCGATCGAGATGGACGCCCGTCAGATGCTCAAGCGGCAGCTTGCGCGCGTGGCGTCCCTCGGCTTCGGCGTCGATGCTGCCTCGGAACTCGAGTGTCACTTCTTCACCGAGGACTGGAAGCCGATCTACACCGACATCAACTGCTACTCGATCTACCGCGGCTGGGAGATGGAGCCGTTCATGCTCGACATCCGCGAGTCCTTGCGAAAGACGGGCATCGAGGTCGAGGCGTGCAATGTCGAGTACGGGCCGGGCCAGACCGAGATCAACGTCCGATACGGGCCCATGATGAAGATGGCCGACGACACGGTGCTGTTCAAGTACATCGTTCGCCTGTGTGCCAAGCGACATGGCCTCAACGTGACGTTCATGGCCAAGCCCTTCCTGCTCGAGGCAGGCAATGGCATGCACATCCATCAGTCACTGACCCGCGATGGCGAGAGTGCCTTCGCTGAGTCGGACGAGGACTCCGTGCTGGGCAGCAGCCTGATGCGCCGGTACCTCACCGGTCTGCTCGCGCATCACAAGGAACTGCAACTCATCATGACCCCGACGATCAGTGGCTACAAGCGCCTGCAGGACTACTCGTTCTCGCCCACCCAGGTGACATGGGGGCTCGACCATCGACTGGTCGGCGTGCGTTCGATCGTGGGTGCGGGCAAGGGCAACCGACTCGAGGCCCGCTGGGCCGCAGCCGATGCGAATCCCTACCTGGTCTTCGCCGGGTGTCTGGGCGCCGGGATCGATGGTCTGGAGAACGACTACGAGCTCATGCCGCAGGTGGTCGGGGACCCGCACGCGGATGAGCAGTGGGAGCGGCTGCCTGTCGACATCACGGGGGCGATCGACAACTTCGACTCACCGTTCACGCGAAGTGTCTTCGGTGATGTGTTCGTTGACAACTTCGTCTTCATGCAGCGCCGCGAGGCGCAGGAGTTTGCTGACAACGCTGAGCCGGGGGATGACGTCAGCGAGTGGGAACTGCGTCGCTACCGCGCGGTCATCTAGGTGACCAAAGTCCTGCTCATCAGCCATGAGCCCGAGGCGGCACCGGCTCTCATCGGCCGCATCCTGCGCGAGCGCGGCTACGACACGGTCCTGCATGTGGTGCTGGCCGACCCGGCAGCTCCCAACACGGACTTCCCCGATCCGCGCACGTTCGATGCGGTGATTGCCT
>CAIVQM010000526.1 GCA_903908025.1 uncultured bacterium | reverse complement strand
CTCTTCGGCAGGGTCGCGAGCGCTGTGCGCAGGCGGAGGGCCGAATTGCGCCCCTCGGCGACATTGCGGTGCTCGAGTGAGCGTTCGGCCGGGATCACCTGCACGGTGTCGCCCCAGCCGCTCGGAACGACGGCATCGGCGGCCACACCGGGTCGCGCATCGGCCAGCACGTCACTCGTGCTGAAGGTCGGGTCGGTGATGTCGAGAGCCATCGAGGCGTTCGCCTGGGGATCGAGGTCGATGACGAGGGTCCGCAGGCCACGGTCCCACGCGGCGCTGGCCAGCCCAAGGACGACGGTGGACTTGCCCACGCCGCCCTTCATGGACAGCACGGCGACGGTGGTCATGCCTCCAGTCTGTCAGGTGTGATGGGTGGGGACAGGTAACCCACTCAACGTCCCGAGCGGATCTCGGCGAAGTCCGCCAGGGCCACGGCCCGTTCAGCGGCATGATCGACGACCGGAGCCGGGTAGCCGTGAGCCTGTCCGTCGATCACCTGCCAGGGCTTGTGGACGGATGCTCCGGGCAGGTGTCGGAGCTCGGGGACGTAGCGGCGCACGTAGTCGCCATCGGGGTCGAAGTTCAGCCCCTGCGTGATCGGGTTGAAGATGCGGTAGAACGGGGAGGCGTCGGTGCCGCACCCCGCCGTCCACTGCCAGCCGTGCGCATTGCTGGCCAGATCGGCATCCCGAAGCCAGTGCATGAACTCGGCGGCCCCGCGCTGCCACGGCAGGTGCAGGTCCTTGACGAGGAAGCTGGCCACGACCATGCGCACCCGGTTGTGCACCCAGCCCTCGGCGCGCAACTGTCGCATCCCCGCGTCGACGAATGGATAGCCGGTCAGTCCGAGCTGCCATGCCTCGAACAGTCGATCGGCATGCGTCCCGGTCTGCCAGCGCATAGCTGCGTCGAAACGAGGATCGAGTGACTCGCGCGCACTGGATGGGTGCTGCGCGAGGACGTCGGCGTAGAACTCGCGCCAGCACAGTTCCTTCGCGTAGACCTCGTCCTGCGGCCCGAGTTCGGCGAGCATCGTGCGCGGGTGGATCTCGCCCCACTTGAGGTGATGCCCCATGCTGCTCGTCGCGGCCAGGTCGGCGCGGTTGCGCAGGTCGGCGTAGGAAGCCAGCCGGTCGCCGCGGTAACTGGCCCAGGTCGCCCGTGCGGCCTCCTCACCCGCTGGCGGAAGCACGAGGTCGCCGAGGTGTGGTGCGTCCGGGAAGCCATCGCATTCGACGGGCATCCACCAGTCGACGTCCCGTGGAGCCGATGCTGGCGCCCGCCAGCCGTGCCGAGTCCAGGCCCGCCAGAAGGGCGTGAAGACCCGGTAGGAGGTTCCGTCGTCCTTGGTCACGCGCCCGGGTGAGACGGCGTAGGGGGAACCGGTGCGGATGAGGGGCACGTCCCCGAGTGCGGCCTCCACCGCCACATCGCGGCTTCGACCGTAAGGCGCGTAATCGCCGGCGATGTGGACCGACGTTGCTCCCGCGACTGCCGCCACCCGAGCCACCGCCTCGACAGGGGAGCCGTGCTGGATGAGGAGGTTGCCGTCGAGGCTCTCATCGAGGCAGCGCAGGGAAGAGACGAGGTACGCCCGGCGTACCGGCCCGGCCGCGCCCCAGAGGGCGGGATCGATTACGAAGAGCGGCACCACGCGGCCATCGCCGTCAGCCGATGCCGCGTCGACGGCGGCGAGCAGGGCCGGGTTGTCGTGCAGTCGCAGATCGCGGCGGAACCACATGACGGACGGCACGGGGCAAGGCTAGGCCTCGGGCGGAGGTTGCGCGCGTCGCGCGTTGCGGAGAAGTCGATGGTCGGTTGGGCGAGACTGGGGGCATGCTCACCGCGGCCGGATACGCAGCACTTGCGGCATCGATGCTGGTGATCGGAGCCCTGCTCGCGTACGGGTTCAAGCCGGCCCCTCGGATCACTGCGGTGATCATGGCGATCGGCAGCGGCCTGCTCATCGGATCGGTTGCCTACGACCTGGTCGCTGATGCCGCGGGGGACCTGCCGGTGATGGGGGTGGCGGCATCGCTGATGGTCGGTGCGTTGACCTTCGTCGCGGGCAGCAGACTCATCGAGCGTCGGGGCGGCCGGCGACGCAAGAACCCGACGGGAGCAGGGGCCGCGGACGACGACCGGCCGCTCGCCATCGTGCTGGGCAGTGCGCTGGACGGCATCCCGGAGTCATTCGTCCTGGGCCTCAGCGTCCTCAACGGCGGTGTGAGCATCCCGCTGCTGATCGGGATCGGCCTGTCGAACCTGCCCGAGGGGATGGCGGCGTCCAGTGGCCTCCGGGTGCAACGGTGGCCGCTTCGCCGGGTGCTGGCAATGTGGGCGGCGGTGCTTGTGACCAGCGCGGTCGCGGCGGCGGCTGGTCATGAACTGCTCGCGACCGACGACGGCACCCTCACCGGCGTCGTCCAGACTTTCGCTGGCGGGGCGCTGCTGGCGATGATCGCCGACACCATGGTTCCGGAGGCCTACGAGGTCGAGCGCATGTGGACGGGCGGCCTCGTGGTGGCGGGTTTCGCCCTGTCCCTGATCGTGGCCTCGTTACTGGGCTGATGTCGGGTCAAGTTCGCTAGATTGGCCGCGGACCGCATCCCTATCGAACCGGGTGGACACACGTGAGCGAACTGATCGACACGACGGAGATGTACCTCCGTACCATCTTCGAACTCGAGGAAGAGGGGATCGTCCCGATGCGTGCCCGCATCACGGAACGGCTCAGCCAGAGCGGTCCGACGGTCTCGCAGACGGTGGCCCGGATGGAGCGTGACGGCCTTGTCGTCGTCTCGGACGACCGTCACCTCGAACTGACGCCAGCGGGCCGCGACACCGCCACCCGCGTGATGCGCAAGCACCGGCTGGCGGAATGCATGCTCGTCGACGTGCTCGGGCTGCCGTGGGAGGAAGTGCACGCGGAGGCGTGTCGGTGGGAGCACGTCATGAGCGAGTCCGTCGAGCGTCGGATCCTCGAGCTACTCAACCACCCGACCTTGTCCCCGTACGGAAACCCGATCCCCGGCCTCTCCGAGCTCAATCCCGGATCGGTTGTCGCCGGATCGCTGGACTTGGTGGTTGCCCTGAATGAGGCTGCGCAGGACGAGGTGCGTCGCGTTATCGTCCGCAGCATCGCCGAGCCGCTGCAGGACGATCCGGAGGCCATGACGACGATGCGCCGGATAGGTGCGATGCCCGGTGCATCTGTCAAGGTGCACCGATCGGCAGGCGGCGTGACGATCGGCAGTGGCGGGGAGTACAGCGAGCTGTCCTACGACCTGGCGGCCCACGTCCTGGTCGAGACCACCGGCTAGCAGATGCGGGGCAGTTGCTCCGCGAGCGGCAGGTCGACGACGCGAGTTCCGCCGATGCCGGTCTTTGCCACAACGACACCGGGGTGGTCCTCGACCACGTAGCCGATGAGCGTCGCGCCCGTGCCGAACTCGTGCGCTCTCATGATGTCGAGTGCACGCTCGGCATCAGCTGCGGCAACGAAGGCGACGAGCTTGCCCTCGTTGGCGACGTAGAGCGGGTCGAGCCCGAGGAAGCCGCAGGCGGCCCGGACGTCGTCGGGAACGGGGACGTCGCGCTCGACGATGCGCATGCCGGTTGCGGAGGTCTTGGCGATCTCATTGAGGGTTGCCGCGACACCACCACGCGTTGGGTCGCGCATCATGTGCACCTCGACCCCGGCAGTCAGAAGCGAGTCGACGAGGCCATTGAGCGGGGCGCTGTCAGTGACGATCTCAGAGCCGAACTCCAGGCCCTCGCGGACGCTCATGACGGCGATGCCATGCATGCCGATCGCCCCGGAGACGATGATCGCGTCGCCGGGACGCACACGATGCGGTCCCAGGTCGATGCCCGCGGGGATGAGGCCGATGCCTGCCGTATTGATGTAGACGCCATCGCCGTTGCCGGCATCGACGACCTTGGTGTCTCCGGTGACGATCGACACGCCTGCTCGCCGAGCGGCTGATCCCATCGTCTGCGCTATGACACCGAGCTCGTCGATGCGCATGCCCTCCTCGAGCACCACCCCGACCGAAAGCGCGAATGGTCGCGCACCGGTCATGGACACATCGTTGATCGTGCCGTTGACGGCAAGGTCGCCGATATTGCCGCCGGGGAAGAAGCGTGGACGCACGACGTAGGAGTCGGTGCTGAACGCCAGGCGTGCACCGCCGGCCTCCAGCACGGCCGCGTCGCCGAGTTGCTTGAGCGGGATGTCGTTGACCGTTCCGGAGAACGCGGGTAGGAACAGGTGCTCAATGAGTTCGGCCGAGAGCCGGCCGCCGCCGCCGTGGCCCATGACGATGGTCGGGTAGTCGCGCAGCGGTAGCGGGCAGGACCAGTTCTCGAGGTCCAGGTGGCTGGTCGGATCGTTCACGCGTTCACCGCGGTGTCGATGCGGCGGAACTGGTAGTACGCGGCACAGGCGCCTTCACTGGAGACCATCGGTGCACCGAGCGGCATACGCGGAGTGCACTCCTTGCCGAACGCACCGCACTGGTTTGGCTTGATCAGCCCCTGCAGGACCTCACCACTGCGGCACAGCGGCGACTCCTCAGCATGGATGTCGGTGACGTCGAATCGCAGTTCGGCATCGAAGTCCGTGTATGCGTCGCTGAGTCGCCAGCCGGAAGCGGGAATCGTGCCGATGCCGCGCCAGGCGCGGTCGCATGTCGTGAACACATCAGCCACGACAGCCTGGGCCGCGGCATTGCCCTCGGCGGTGACCGCGCGGGGGTAGGCGTTCTCGAGTTCGGCGCGGCCCTCCTCGAGCTGTACGAGCACCCGCCGGATGCCCTCGAGCACATCGAGCGGCTCGAAGCCGGTCACGACGATGGGCACGTGATACTCCTCGACGAGTGGCACGTACTCGCCCATCCCCATGACTGTGCAGACATGCCCAGCAGCCAGGAAGCCCTGCACGCGACGGTTCGGGGCGTCGAGGATCGCGCGGATCGCCGGGGGGACGAGCACATGCGAGACGAGCAGCGAGAAGTTGGTGAGGCCGAGCCGCTTCGCCATGGTGACGGTCATGGCATTGGCTGGTGCCGTGGTCTCGAAGCCGATGCCGAAGAACACAACCTGCTTGTCGGGGTTCGCCTGCGCCAGCTTCACTGCATCGAGGGGCGAGTAGACGATCCGGATGTCGCCGCCCTCGCTCTTGATGCGGAAAAGGTCGGTCGAGGAGCCGGGCACGCGAACCATGTCGCCGAACGAGCAGAAGATGACGTCGGGCCTGGCCGCGATGGCCAGCGCACGGTCGATGGTCTCGAGCGGTGTCACGCACACGGGGCATCCAGGTCCGTGAATGAGCTCCACGCCCGCGGGCAGCAGTTGGTCGATGCCGTTGCGAATGATGGTGTGCGTCTGACCGCCGCAGATCTCCATGATCGCCCACGGTTGGGTCACCGTGGACTGGATCTCCTGCAGCAGGCGCTGCGCGAGATCGGGATCGGAGAACTCGTCCAGGTACTTCATGCGGCTGCCATCAACGTGGGTCGAACGTGACGCCGAGCTCGTCGTCGAGCAGGCCGACACTCCGGAACAACTCGAGGGTCTCCAGGGCCGACTTCTCATCGAGTCGCGTCAGGGCGAATCCGACGTGGACGATCGTGTACTCGCCGATCACGGCATCAGGCAGGTAGGCGAGGCAGACCTCCTTGCGCACACCGCCGAAGTCGACGGTGGCCATCCGGGTGCCATCGGCCTCCCAGATGTCCTCGATCCGGCCGGGAACTCCCAGGCACATGTCCTACGTCCTCTCCGTCGTCGCACCGCCGGCAGCAGCCACCGCCACCTGCCCCAGTGCGAGCCCCCCGTCGTTGGGTGGCACGCGCTCATGCAGGAGGACGGTGAAGCCCTCGCGGGCAAGCCTGCCCTGACACAGCACCGTGAGCACGGTGTTTGCGAAGACTCCTCCGGTCAGACCGACGGTGTCCACCCGAGTGGCCGACCGGATCGCCACGGCGGCCTCGGTGACGGCAATTGCGAGCCCCTCGTGGAATAGCCGGGCTGCGATCCGCACGTCGAGCCCGGCCCGAACGGCAGCCACGGCGGCGCCGATCGCGGGGGCGGGATCCAGTCGTAGACCACCGTCGGTGTGCTCGATTGCTGGCGCCCAGGTCCGAGGGTCGTCATCGCTGGGCGGGCTGGCAGCGGCCAGGGCCTCGAGCTCGATGGCTGCCTGGCCCTCGTAGTCGACGGACTGCCGGACGTCGAGCAGGGCCGCTACGGCATCGAAGAGTCGCCCCATGCTGGTGGTCGGTGTGCAGCCGGCGCCGGTCTGCAGCATGCGTCCGACGACGGCGAGCTCGTGGGGTTCGGCCGCGGTAGCCAGAGCCAGGGCCGGATCAATGGGTAGGCCCGCTGCGGAGAGGTGCGCGAGTGCGGTGCGCAGCGGTCGGCGGATCGCTGCATCGCCGCCGGGCAGCAGGACGGGACTCAGGCTTCCGACGCGATCGACGGCCGCGTACGTGCCGTGCAGCAACTCGCCGCCCCAGATCGTGGCGTCGGTTCCGTATCCCGTGCCGTCGAAGGCGAAACCCAGGACGGGCCGGTCGGCTGGCCAGCGGTGCTCGGCAAGCAATGAGGCCAGGTGCGCGTGGTGATGCTGCACGGTGAGGTGGTCGATACCTCGACGCGCAGCCTCGCCACTCGCCCAGCGGCGGGACAGGTAGGTCGGGTGGGCGTCGCTGATGATGGCGATGGGCTCGACCCGTTGCAGGGTGGTGAGAGTCACCACGGTTCGTTCGAGCATCGCCAGTGTCTCGAGATTCTCGGTGTCTCCGATGTGCTGGCTGAGCCACGCGTTCGAACCCTGTGCGACGCAGACGGTCGTCTTCAGTTCGCCGCCGACCGCGACGAGACCGGGTGCATTGATGGGTAGAGCAATTGGCAGGGGTGCGTAGCCGCGGCTGCGACGCACCGGCTGTGGGGCCCCGCTGACTGCGCGGAGGACGGAGTCGTCGCAGGCGACATGGATGCGCCGATCGTGGTGGACCATCGCGTCGGCGAGGTCGGCAAGCCGTTCGCGTGCCTCATCGGGGCTCGTGCAGATCGGCTCGTCCGAGACGTTCCCGCTTGTCATGACCAGAACGCGAGGTGCGCCCGCATCGAACAGCAGGTGATGCAGGGGGGCGTACGGCAGCATGACGCCGAGGTAGGAGTTGCCGGGCGCAACGGACGTCTGGAGTTCATGGTCGAGGGCAGGCGCCAGCAGGATGGGGCGCGCCGGTGATGTCAGCGCCGCCTCCGCAGCCGCATCAAGTCGCACGATCGCGCGTGCAGCATCGGCATCGGGCACCATCAGCGCGAACGGCTTGTCGCCGCGATGCTTGCGTTCGCGCAGTCGGGCGACCGCCGCAGCGTCCCTGCCGTCGCATGCCAGGTGGTAGCCGCCGATGCCCTTGATCGCGACGATGAGTCCGGCGGCCAGCGCGTCCACGATCTCGGAAACGGGAGTGTCGAGGTGCGGGCCGCAGTCTGAGCAGGCGGTGGGTTGCGCGTGGAAGCGGCGTGACGCGGGGTCGTCGTATTCGGCCTGGCACGGCTCGCACATTGGGAAGTCGACCATCGTGGTCTGCGGGCGGTCGTATGGCAGGCCCGTCACGATCGTGTAGCGCGGCCCGCAGTTCGTGCAGGCGATGAAGGCGTAGCCGAAGCGTCGGTCGCTGGAATCGCGTAGTTCGGCGAGGCAGTCCGCGCAGACGGTGGTGTCGGGCGGGATCGACGTCGTGCCGTCCGACACGGTGCTCTCGACGATGCGGAATGCGTCGTCGTCGTCGAGCGGGAGCTCCGACCACGTGACGTCGTCGACCTGTGCCATGGGCGGACCGGTACTCAGATCGGACAGCAGGGTGGCGAGTGACGCCGCATCGCCCTGAGCCTCGATGAACACTCCGCTGGCGTCGTTGCCGACGAACCCGGTGAGCTCGAGTGCGGTGGCGCGAGCGAAGACGAACGGCCGGAAGCCGACGCCCTGAACGACCCCTGTCACGCGGATGCGTGCGCGCCTGACGGGAGCCGCGTTGTCCACGGCTCCGATCCTGTCAGAGTGAGGGCGCCAACAGCGCGGCAAATGCGTCTGCGCTGACCGGCGGGCTCTTCAGGTAACCCTGGTAGAGATCGCAGCCCAGCTCGCTGAGCAGGGCTCGCTGCTCCTCCGTCTCGACGCCCTCCGCGAGGATCTCGAGCCCGAGCGCGTGGCCCATGGACACGATCGTGGACGCGACAGCGAGCGCGCTGGGATCGGTGCCGAGGCCCGAGACGAACGAGCGGTCGATCTTGAGCCGGGTGAGCGGCAGCCGGGTCAGGTACGACAGCGAGGAGTAGCCGGTGCCGAAGTCGTCGATCGACAGGCGCACGCCGCGCTCCCGGATCGAGGTGAGCTCAGCAATGGTGTCGGGCCCGATGCCGAACAGGCCGGACTCCGTCAGCTCAAGCTCGAGCCACCGGGCGGGCAGCCCGGTCTCGGCCAGTGCGAGATCGACATCGTCTCCGAGCGTCCCGTACAGGAACTGGGCGGCCGCCACGTTGACGGCAAGGGTGATGTGGGGAAGGCCCGCAGCAGCCCATGCCACCCCCTGCTGGCAGGCCTGGTCGAGGATCCACCGACCAAGGTCGGCGATCAGGCCGATCTCCTCAGCGACCGGGATGAACTCGCTGGGCGGCACGGGCGGACCGTCGGCCGGGATCCACCGCATCAGCGCCTCTGCGCCGACGATCTCGCCGGTCCGCAGGTTGACCTGTGGCTGATAGTGGACGCTGAACTCCCGCGCCTCCCATGCGCGCCAGAGCCGCATCTCGAGCGCCACCCGCTCACGGGTGGCGGGGATGAGCATCTCCGAGTGGTGGCGGATCGTGCCGGGGCCTACGCGCTTGGCCAGATGAAGGGCCGCCTCTGCACTCTGCATGACCCCCTCGGCCGTGCGACTGGACCCCGGAATCACCTTCACACCGACACATGCGGAGGCGTGGATCTCTGTGCCATCCGGCAGCAGCACGGGGCTGACGATCGCGTCGAGCATGCGCTCGGCGGCCCGGGTGGCCTCAGTAACGTCGGAGATCCCATCGAGGAGGACGCCGAACTCGTTTCCCTCAGTGGCCGCGAGTCTGTCCTCAGGTCGCATCCGGGCCTGCAGGCGGTTCCCGAGCTGGGCAAGCACGTTGTCGCCGGTATCCCGGCCATAGGAGTCGTTGATCACCTGGAAGCGGTCGATGTCGATGAGCAGCAGGGTCGCGAAGGTGCCGTTGCCGCGCAGCTCGTCCAGTCGCTGGTCCAGCAGTTCGGTGAACCACACTCGGTTGGGCAGCCCCGTGATGGGGTCATGCCGGGTGACGAAGGACAGTTGATCCTGCTCGGCACGAACCCGATCACGAATGTCGGTGATGAGGGTGACGTAGCCGTCGATCACACCCATAGGTCCGTGGATGGGGCTGGCGCTGACGAGGCAGGGGAACTCGGTGCCGTCGGCGTGCCGTAGCAGCAGTTCGTTGCGGAAGCCTTCGAGCGTGCGATGCGATTCACGGATCTGCTCGCGATGGTCGTGGTCGGCGATAGGGGCGGCGATCGACCGCGTGTCGCGGCCGATGATCTTCTCGGGTGCCCAGCCGGTGATGCGGGTGAAGGCGGGATTGACGCGCAGCACAATGCCGCGATTGTCGGCGATGATGACCGCGTCGGACATGTGGTCGAAGACGGCGGCGGCCTGCCGCTGCTGGGACTCGAAGTACTCGCGGTCGGTGACGTCGCGGATGATCGAGAACAGCAGGGTGCGCCCGTGATCCTCGATCGGGGACGAGTGCACCTCGACCAGCCGGCTCTGTCCGTTGGCGAGCCGGTGCGGGAAGACGAAGTTCTCGAGGCGGTGCTCGACGGCCTGCTGGCGTCGGCGGGCGATCTCCTCAGGCGGCAGCGTGTTGATCTGGTCGATCATCATGCTGCGCAGTTCATCGATGGAGTACCCGTAGAACTGCGCCGCTGAGTGGTTCGCGTCGACGATCCGCCCGGTGCCGGGATCGACGAGCAGCATCACGGCATCGTGGTCGCGGAACATCGCGACGAACCGTCGTTCCGAAGCGGCCAACTCGTCCTGGGCGATGACCCGGTCGTTGATGTCCTCGTGGGTCCCGAGCATGCGGCGCGGCTTCCCGTCGAGGGTCCACTCGACGATCTGTCCGCGGTCGCGTACCCAGACCCAGGTGCCGTCCCGGTGGCGCATCCGCGCTTCGACGTCGTAGAACGGGATGAGGCCTTGGGTGTGGCGCTCGATCTCGGCAGCGGAGTGCGCGAGGTCGTCGGGATGCGCGAGGGAGGTCCAGGTCTCGATGGACGTGGGGCTCAGGTCCGCGAGGGTGTAGCCGATGATCTCAGCCCACCGCTCGTTGAAGACCGTCTCGCCGGTCTGCATGTCCCAGTCCCACAGGCCAAGCCGGGTGCCGGCAATCGCCAACTCGAAGCGGTCGCGCTCGTGGGCGCGCGAGACCCAGTTATCGGTCACGTGCCACACCCCCCCAGGGACGCTCCAAACACCCCCAACCTCGGTATCCCCAGCCTAGACCTGCCAGACCATGATTCGGTTGTTCCCGGAATCGGCGATGGCGAGGACATCTCCAGCCAGGCTGAGGCCATACGGCCAGCACATCGAATCGTCGGTGACGGCCGACCAGCGGTTCTCGCCATTGGCAGCCATATCGGGCTGGCCGAGCACGGTGTCGGCAGACTGCCCTGCCCCTCCGCGTGGGATCCCGTGCCAGATGAGCACCCGGTTGTTCGACGTGTCGGCGACGAACAACCGGTCGGCATCGGACACCGCGGCATAGGGGAAGCGCATCCGCTGGGCCCCCTGCGGCCGGATCTTGAACTCCTCCATGCTCCCGAGGTCGTCCTGCCCCAGAACGCCGTCGGCCGGCTGGTTGCCGTCGACGGGCGGCGGTGACCAACTGAGCACCCGATGGTCGCCCGCATCGGCGATGAACAGGGTCCGCGCATCACCGGCGATCGCATGGGGCCAGCGGAAGGAGGAGGCACTGATGCCTTCGCCTCGGTTGTCCTCGCGGCCGGTGCCGTCGTCCTGGCCGAGCAGGATGTCGGCGGGTCGTGCGGTATCCGGCAGCCCGTGGGTGCGCCAGCCCAGCACGCGACGGTTACCGGTGTCAGCCACCCAGAAGACACCGTCGATCGATGCGCAGCCGAAGGGCCAGTACAGCGTCGACAGGGTCGGCTCGCCACCGCGGTTGGCCTCGACGGAGGTCAGGTCGGCCTGTCCGAGCACCCATGTCGGGGTCTGGAAGTTCGTCGTCGGAAAGCCGTCCCACGCCAGGATCCGGTGGTGCCAGGCATCGCACACGACGAGGCGGCCGTCGATGACATCGACCCCGGTGGGCAGGTAGAGGCCGCGAGCGGTGTCGGCATCGCCGGCCGCTGGCCCCTCGCTGGTGAAGTCCGGCTGCCCTAGGACGACATCGGCATCGGCGCCGTCTTGCGTCGGCATCGTGTTCCAGATGAGGACGCGGTGATTGCCGGTGTCGCACGCCACGATGCGGGTGCCGTCGGTCCATACCCCGCGCGGTGCGTACAACTGGCTGGGGGTCGGGTCGGCCGGTGGCAGGGCCAGGCCGCCGGGTGATGCACCGCCGAGACGCAGGATCGGGTGGGCGGTCGTGGTGCCGGACGACCACGCGGCAGTCGCGGTCGTCGGTCGGGCTGCGTCGGACAGCCAGGCGGCCCGACCGATCGAGACCGAACGCGTGATGTCGTTCACTCGGACGGCGGACCGAAGGAGATGGAGTCCAGGCCGATGAAGGTGCGGCCCGGCTCGTCCTTGACCTCCTGCACACCTTTGAGGCCCGGGACGCGCTGCATGATGACTCCCATGATCTCGTCCTTGACGACCTGGTCCGGTGCGCTGCAGCCGGTGGCGAACCGCACGTAGGCCGTGTCGGCGCGGACTGACTCGACGGACATCTCGATCGAGCTCGTCACGAGGTAGGGCCGGATCTGCTCGACGACGCGCAGCACGTCGATCGTGCGGTCGGTGCGGATGATGCCGTGTGAGACGAACAGCGCCATCACCTCGGGCTGCTCGACGGCTTCGTAGAGCAGTTCGCCGCCTCGCTCGTCACTGCGCAGCAGCTGAACGAGCGCAATCAGGCCCTGCTTGTTGAACTCGGTGATGGCCTCGAGGGTGTCCTCGAGCAACTGCTCGACGGCCGGCTCCTGATGCTGCACCCGGTCGCGCAACTGGTCGATGCGCTGGGCGAGGTCGTCGAACGTCTGCGGCTCGGTTGTCGTCGTCATGGCAGTTCCCGTCTACGAGTAGATCTGCTGGCGCTGGATGAGCTGGGCGGTCATGGCGGTGAGCACGTCGGCGAAGGCTGCCTTCGCGAGTCGGTCGACGACCTCTGCGACGGGGCCACCCGGATCGGCCGGCAGGGTGCGACGCTCGAGGGCCTCGAGCACGAAGCAGCAGCCGGACGGGTTGCTGAGCAGGTTCTCGTCGAAGAAGGCCTGGACGAAGTCGCTGCGGTGGACGCCTTCGCCCTCGGGGTCCTCGGTCAGCATGCGCAGCGCGTTGTCCGGACCGCCACACCGGTGCACGAGGCGCTCGGTGAAGTTGCCGGTGGCCTCCTGCAGGAGCAGCTCGAACTGCTGGCGCAGGAACAGTTCCATCAGCCGCCTGCCGGGGTCGCGAGGAGTTCGGCCGCATCGAGGCTCGCCAGTACTTCGTCGACGCTGGCAACGGACTCGACGTCGCCTGACGCGTCGAACAGGCTGCGTGCCTGGTCGAGTCGCACTCGGGCATCGGCGAACACGCCGAGGTGGCCCAGGGCGTTGCCCTGGTTGGCCAGGATGCGCGCATAGCCGAGCGGGTCGCGCTCTGCATCGCGGTATTGCAGCACCTCCTCGTAGAGCTGCACGGCCTCGTCGAGATTGCTCTCCTGATGCACGCTGGGCAGGTACTGCAGGGCATTCGCGAGGTTCAGCTGCGTGCTGGCCCATGCCACGGGGTGGGTCTCGGGTGTGAACACCCGAAGCGCGGCGCGCAAGGAGTTGACAGCGACGCCGACACGGATGCGATCGCCCTCGCTGCTCATCGGCATGACGAGGTAGGCGAGTGCGAGGTGCTGGTTGATCGTGGCGAACATCTCCGGGTAGGTGTCCTCGCGGAAGATCTTGGTGGCCTCCGTGAGGTCGGCGACGACGGCGAGCAGTGCGCCACGATCGGTGCCGGCGAGTTGCTGGCGAGCCAACGCGCGCGTGACCTGGAGCTCGGCGCGCAGCTCGCTCGGCGCTGTGAGGGGAAGCCGTTGAATGGCGGCGTCGGCTTCGCGGGCTGCCTCCGCGGGGTCGTCCAGGCGTTCGCGAATGAGCTCGGCGCGGGTCAGTCGCAAGGATGCGGCGAGGAGCGGGCTGCCCGCAGCGTCAGCGGCTTCCGCTGCATCCCCGAGCTCGGCGACTGCCCCGACGAAGTCGCCGCGCTCCATCGCGCTTGATGCACGGGCGCTGCCGACCACGGCGGCCACTTCACCACTGGTGCCATCGAGCGACGGCGGCTCGTCGAGCAGGCCCACGCTGAATCGTGCGGTGTCGACCAGCGCGCGCAGCT
>CAIVQM010000525.1 GCA_903908025.1 uncultured bacterium | reverse complement strand
CGGGGCTACCGAACTCCCGGGGCTACCGAACTCCCGGGGCTACCGAACTCCCGGGGCTACCGAACTCCCGGGGCTACCGAACTCCCGGGGCTACCGAACTCCCGGGGCTACCGTGCCAAGGCGGCTACTGCGGGGTGAGCCAGGCGCTCAGCGGAGCCGGGCGACCGAAGTGGTAGCCCTGGCCGTGGGTCCAGCCCATATCGCGCAGCCGATCAGCCTGGTCCGGGGTCTCGATCCCCTCGGCCACCCCATCGATTCCCAGGGCCTTGGCCAGCCCGACCAGCCCCTCGGCAAGTGCGGCGCCGGAGCCGGATCGGTCACTCATCATCGTCACGAAGGAGCGGTCCAGCTTCATTCCCGACACGGGCAGGTCGCGCAGGACCGAGATCGACGAGTACCCCGTGCCGAAGTCGTCCAGGTGGATGCCGGCCCCGCAGTCCCGCAGTTGCTGAAGCTCCGAACGCAGGCTCCGACGACTCGACATGACGGCCGTCTCGGTGATCTCGAAGACCAGCCGGCGCGGATCAACCCCGGTCTCCTCGAAGACGCGCAGGACGCCCGGCAGCCAGGTCGGGTCCCCCAACTCGACCGCCGACACGTTGACACCCATCGTCACCTCTGCGTCGGGCATCTCGACGAGGTCGATGCAGACCTGCCGCAGCACCTGGGCGCCGATGGAACGGATCTGGCGGGAGTCCTCAGCGACCTCAAGGAAGGCATCCGGCCCGCGAAGCCCCGTCACCGGATGCATCCAGCGCACCAGCGCCTCGAACCCCACCCGGCCGTGATCGCCGAGCGCAACGACCGGCTGGTAGTGGACGATGAACTCGCGATGGGCGATGGCGTCGCGCAGTTCCTCCTCGAGGACCAGACGACGAACTGCCGCGGTCGCGAACCCCTCGTCGAACACCTGCACGCGACCGCCGCCGCGACGCTTCGCCTCCGACAGCGCGACATCGGCGTCGCGCAGCAGGCCCATCCCGATGGAGCCAGTGCGGGACATCACAGCGCCCACCGACGTCGTGATCAGCACGCGCCTGCCCTGCACCAGAATCTCAGCACCGATCACATCGTTGAGCCGTTCGGCGGAGCGCACGAGCCCATCAATGTCACCCGCGCTCGGCACCACGACGATGAACAACTTGCCCGAAATCCGGCCTGCGAACGAGGTGTCGTCAATGGCACCAGACAGGCGTCGAGCGATCGTCGCCAGCACTTCGTCGCCGGCGTCACGCCCGAGCGACTCGTTGACGACCTTCAGGTTGTCGAGATCGACGAGCAGGACGCCGAGCCGGTCTCGCCGGCCCCCGCCCGCCGTCAGCGCCTCGTCGATGCGCCCGAGAACCGCCGAGCGGGTCATGAGTGCCGTCAGCGGGTCGATCATCGCCAGGTCGGTCAGCTGGTCCTGTGCACGTGTCTGGTCGGTGATGTCGACGATCTGGAGGACGAGCCGATGCACCGTGCCGTCGCCGGACCGAACGACCGCGACACTCAGGTCGCCGAAGAGGACCGAGCCACTCGAATGCACGAATCGAACCCGCGTCCGATGTGAGGACTCCCGACCCGAGAGCAATGCCGCACACATGTCCAACTGTTCGGCTGCGTCCTCCGGGTGCACCAACGACTTCCAGCCCACCCCGACCAGATCCGCCTCCGACCGGCCGACGAACCTGCCGAGGGCCTCGTTGCCCTCGACGATCACCCCGTCGGAATCCACCAGGGCGATGCCCTCGCCGGCGCTGTGCGTAGTGACGCGGAAGAGCTCCTCGACGAGCGCGAGGGAGTTGCGCGCCTGCCACTTGACGGTGATGTCATGCATGCCGACGATGAAGCCGGTGACCCCGTCGGCAGCGTAAGGGTGGGCAGTACCTGCGAACCAGCGCTCCGACCCGTCCTTCGCCTGCAGGAGCAACTCCTGGTAAACGTCCTCGCCTGCGGCGAGCTTGGCCCGGTTGATGTCGATCCACTCGCGGTTCTGGTTGGGCGACACGAGCGCCGCGGCCGGCCCGCCGATCAACTCCTCCGGCGTCCACCCGAGCACGGTCGTGACGGACGGGGAGATCCAGGCGATGTCGAGGCCACGGGTCTGGTACACGATGTCGGAGGCGTTCTCCACCATCAGGCGCAGACGATCCTCCAGGGACACATCCCCTAGATCGCGCGCAAGATCCGATCCCACTTCTCGCCCCCCAGGGCATACGAACCCCACACCGGGCGAGGGGCCTAGTTGGCGAACCCTACCCAATCAGCCGCAACCGGGGAAGACCCGTCGCAATCGGACGTTTTACCAAGATTTGACCCGCTACTGCTGGGGGGTGGTCGGCAGTGCCTGGCCCGGCATCATGCCCTCGCCCTGGCCCGGCATCATGCCCTCGCCCCGGCCCGGCATCATGTCGCGACCCTGCCCGTCGCCCTGCTGGCCGCCGCCCAGGGGGCCGAACGCCTCGGGACCGGAATGGCCACCGCGAAGGTCGATGCTCATCGTGCGCCCGCGGTCGCCATCGGACCCGGTCACATGACCGACGACGAAGCCGAGAACGCCGGCCACGAGGATCAGCCCGACGGCAACGACACCGCCGACCACCTCGAGGATCGTGCGCGTGTGACGCCCACCCGAGTGCTGGGGTGCGGGGGCCGGCGGAACGGAAATGGGCTGCTGGTCGGCGAGCTGCAGGGCCTCCGTCTGGGTGGCATCGGGGGTCTGGCTCGGCTCGGTGTTCTCCGTCATCGTCGTCTCCTTCGGTACCGCGTCTCGGTGGGACCAACGCTGCCGGACGAAGGTCAGGTGGTCATCCGCGCCGTGTACGGGGAGTGTCAGGACACCGGAACCTCAGCACGCCCCCCACAGGCCCATGTCCTGCTCCTGGGCCGCCCGCTGCGCGGCGGCGAACTCGCCCTTCCAGGCATACGGGGTCGCGCCGTATTGCCGCTCATAGGCGTAGCCGCCCGACACCGCATCGAGGTTGAACAGGCGCCGGCCGCCAGCCGGGAGGTCCTGCCAGAGATAGGCAAGGGTCCGGCCGTACTTGTCGGTCATCCCCTGCGAGTCGTCGAACTCGAGGGTGACCGGCTGACCCGTGAGGCTCGCCTTGGCGAACTCCGAGGACTCCGGCCCGAAGCACTCGATCGGCGCGTCCGGCTTGACGGTCTCCGGCGTGTTCATGCCGATCATCCGCACGGTGACGTCCTGGCCCTCGACGCGGACATGGACGGTGTCACCGTCGACGACCCGCTCGACCGTGCCCGACACGGTCTGGCCCTTCGGCCGCAGACCCGAGTCCGAGGGGGGCGCGAGGACGGCGCTCAGGGCACTGCCACCGCAGCCGGCGACCCCGGAACCCACGGACAGCACAACGAGGAACGCGGCGAGCGTCCGGGCAGATCGCATACCCCGACCGTACCGGCGGGTCTGACAATTGCCGACCGGTGCTGATCACCGATGCGTGGGTGCAAGACTCTCCTCGTGGCCAAGAAGCAGGACTCATCCCCGAAGCGTCGCTCGACAGACGACAACGTCGACCGAGTGCCGAAGTCGCTCTACGAGAAGGAGCTCTACCGCCTGCAAGCCGAGTTGGTCAGGCTGCAGGAATGGGTCCGACTCGAGGGGGCGCGCGTCGTGGTTGTCTTCGAGGGCCGCGACGCTGCCGGCAAGGGCTCCGCCATCAAGCGCGTGACGCAGTACCTCAACCCGCGCGTCGCGAGCATCGTCGCGCTTCCGACGCCCAGCGACCGCGAGAAGACGCAGTGGTACTTCCAGCGCTACGTCGAGCAGTTGCCCGCTGCCGGGGAGATCCGGCTGTTCGATCGGTCCTGGTACAACCGGGCGGGTGTCGAGCGGGTCATGGGCTTCTGCACTCCGGACGAGTACCGGCGCTTCCTGCATCAGACCCCGATCTTCGAGCGACTCCTGGTCGAGGACGGCATCATCCTGCGCAAGTACTGGTTCAGCGTCAGCGATGCCGAGCAGGAGGACCGATTCAAGTCCCGGCTCCGTGACCCCATGCGCCAGTGGAAGCTCTCGCCGATGGACCTGGAGTCCATCACCCGCTGGGAGGACTACTCGCGCGCCAAGGACGAGATGCTCGTGCACACCGACATCCCCGAGTCGCCTTGGTACGTCGTCGAGGCCGACGACAAACGACGTGCACGACTCAACATGATCCACCACCTGCTCTCCACGATCCCCTATTTCGCAGCCACGCGGCCCCCACTCGACCTACCGCACCGACCCAGCCCAACGGGCTACGAGCGGCCGCCGCGTGAGCAGAGCCACTACGTCCCCGACTACGCCGCCGAATTGATCGCCGGGGTCACACCCAGCGATCGCCCGTAACGTCGGTCAGGTGATGGATGGGGTCATGCAGCAGGTAGCGAATGAACGACTCGATCGTGAAGCTCGCACCGTCGCCGCGAAGACCCATCCGGTCCCACGCATCATCCGGGATAGCCGCAACCGCCTGCGCGAAGCGATCCGCTGCCATTGAGAGGTCGTCGACCACTGCCCCCGGGTCCTGCGATGCGTAGTCGTCCTCAACCGCGGTCGCATCCTGATCCCAGTTGGCGAATCTCGGTGACTGTTCATCGAGCATGAGCTGCACGCGGTAGGTCGCGAGGTCGAACACATCACGCACATGGCAGGCGTACTCCAGCGGCGACCACACGGCGGGAGCCGGCCGCACAGCGATGCCATCGCGGTCGCGCACGGCCGCCACCCACTTGTCCCCGACGTCTGACGTCAGGGCGGAGAGCTCCGAACGGTCAGGTGCTCCGGTGTCGAAGCCGCACTCCGGGCACTGCTCGCGCAGGACCCATGTCCAGTCCTTACTGTCCGGCTCTGGCTGCATGATCACCCGTCAAAGGTAGGGCAAGGCCCTTACCGTGGGTCCATGAGCGGCCACACCGGCATCCACTACCTCCGGCACTACGACCGCCGGAACCTCCGTGGCGACCTCATGGGTGGACTCACGGTCACGGCCTACTTGATTCCGCAGGTGATGGCGTACTCGACCTTGGCCGGGTTGCCACCTGCGACGGGGCTGGTCGTGGTCGTCGTCGCCATGACGATCTACGCACTGCTGGGGTCCTCCCGCCTGCTCTCGACGGGGCCGGAGTCGACGACCGCACTCATGACAGCAGCGGTCTTGGCGCCCATGGTCACCGGTGACGCAACCCGCTACGCGGCCCTCGCGACCCTGCTCGCACTCCTGGTCGGCATCTACGCGATCGCCTCGGGGCTGCTGCGCTTCGGGTTCATCGGCGACCTGCTGTCCCGACCGGTGCTCATCGGCTACATGGCGGGGGTCGCCGTCATCATGATCACGAGCCAGCTCGGCAAGGTGACCGGTGTCGACGTCGCAGGGAACTCGTTCCTCGAGGACATCCAGTCGTTCACCGGCAATGTGGTGGCCAGCGGGCCGTCCTGGCCAACCGTCGCCATCGGCCTGTCCGTCGCCGCCCTGCTGCTCGTCTTCACGCCGCGCTTCCCGCGCATCCCGGTTCCGTTGATCGTGATGCTGCTGGCAACCGTCTTCGTCTCCGCATTCGACCTGACGGCGTACGGCGTCAAGACGGTCGGAGCGGTGTCGTTCTCAGGACTGCACGTCGGCGTCCCGTCGTTCGAGTCTGGCGACGTCAGCCTGATGCTGCTGCCGGCCCTCGGGATCTTCATCGTCGGCTACACCGACAATCTCCTGACCGCCCGAGCGTTCGTCGGCCGAACAGGCGCTCGCGTGCACAACACCCAGGAGTTCCTCGCCATGGGTGCGGCCAACGTGGGTTCATCACTCGTCGGTGGCTTCCCGGTCAGCTCCAGTGCCAGCCGCACCGTGATCGCACAGGCGAGCGGCGCACGAACACAGTTGTACTCACTCACCGCAGCCGTCCTCGTGATCGTCTCCGTGCTCGCCTTCGGCCGTGTCATTTCGGCCTTTCCAGCCGCTGCGCTCGGCGGTCTGGTGATTTACGCCGCCATCCGCCTTGTCGACATCGTGGAGTTCCGGCGGCTGTGGTCATTCCGCCGACGTGAGTTCCTGCTCGCCATCACCGCAACTCTCGGCGTACTGCTGTTCGACATCCTCTACGGCGTCCTCGCAGCCGTGGCCATCTCCATCATCGAGCTGCTCACGCGCGTCGCACGGCCGCATAATGCCGTGCTCGGCCAGACGCCCGATGTCGCTGGCTGGCACGACGTCGATGACTACGCCCACGCGAAGCAGATCCCCGGCCTTGTGGTCTTCCGCTATGACTCGCCGCTCTTCTTCGCCAACGCCGAGAACTTCACCCGGAAGTGCCTCGCCGCACTGCACGCCGCGGAGCCGCCGGCCCGCTGGTTCCTGCTCAACATGGAGGGCAATACCGAGGTCGACATCACCGGAGTCGACGCACTTGAGGAGGTGCGTGCCCAGTGCGAGAACACTGGCGTGGTGCTGGCGCTCGTGCGCGTCAAGCACGAGGTCATCGAGGACCTGATGATCCACGGGGTCGGCGACCGCATCGGCGCCGAACGGATCTTCCCGACGCTACCCACGGCAGTCGCCGCCTACACCGCGTGGCTCGACGAGCATCCCCAGCCCTAGTCGGACCGGTTGGCCTTCTCCTGACGCACCCGCTCCTCGATCGCGATCGCCTCTTCCGGCGTCGGGGCACTGCCACCCAGTCGCGCGGGAATCCACCAGGCACCCGGGGGCTTGTCGGGGTAGCGAGCAATGGACTCGTCGAGCAACTGCTCGAGGCGCGCATGGAGTTCCTCGGTGACGACATCCGCATCGGCGCCGCGCGGCACGGGAATAGGTTCGCCGACGGTCATGACGATCGGCTTGCCGCGCGAGAAGTCCTTGACGTTGTATGAGAAGAGGCGGTGGCCACCGAAGATGATCATCGGGATGAGCGGCACATTGGCCGTTCGTGCCATCCGCACGGCACCGTTCTTGATCTCCTTGATCTCCAGCGACCGGCTCATCGTCGCCTCAGGGAAGACCCCGACCAGTTCACCTGACTTGAGGGCGGCAACGGCATCGCGGAAGGCCGCGGAACCGGCATCGCGATCGACGGGGATGTGCTTCATCCCCCGCATGAGCGGCCCGGCCACGGGGTGCTTGAAGATCCCGTCCTTGGCCATGAACCGCACGAGCCGATGCCCGACCCTGTCGGCCGGGATGCCACCGAGGGCGAAGTCGAGGTAGCTGGTGTGGTTGATCGCCAGCACGGCACCCCCGGTGCGCGGGATGTTCTGCTCACCGGCGACGTCGATCCGAAGGCCCAGACCAGCGAAGAAAGTGCGCGCGGTCATGACGATGGGGCGGTAGACGGGATCACTCACCGCGGATCCCAGGGCGACGCGGGGTGGTGGGCATGCGCCCACCGTAGTCGGCGACCCGGGGGCCGCCGACCGAAACGGAGACCGTCAGACGGTCGCCGAGGCGTCGAAGCGGCGAACCGGGGCGTGCGCGTCGAGCAGAGCGTGCACCTCGGACGAGCGGTAGCGACGATGACCACCCAGCGTGCGGATGCTCGTCAGCTTGCCAGCCTTGGCCCACCGAGTGACAGTCTTGGGGTCGACCCGGAACAGGGCCGCCACCTCTGCGGGGGTGAGCAGGTGCTCAGTCTCAATAGTCGCGCTCATGTGTCCCTCCCAGCCGTGGGCCTGCGCCCGCGTAACGTCCGATTTGGACATATTTGAAACTCTTGCACCGGTACGGACCGGCAGCAAGCGCAAATGACCGCAATAGCCACTCTTTATCCCATTCTTATGCCACCCGCCCTAGGGTGACCGGCATGAACCCATGGGGCGCATTTGCGGGGCACGAGCGCGTGATTGTGGCCCAGGACCCCGTCAGTGGGGTCCGGATGGTGATCGCCCTGCACTCGACCGTTCTCGGCCCCGCCCTCGGTGGCACCCGGATGGCCGCCTACGCCGACGCACTCGACCCCGGCGCCGCCGCCTACGCCGACGCCCTGCGCCTGTCGCGGGCCATGACCTACAAGAACGCCCTCGCCGGGCTCGACCACGGCGGCGGCAAGGGCGTGATCCTCTCGGGCCCGGCCGCAAAGGACCCGGCCGTCCTGCACGCCTATGGCCGCCTGGTCACCTCCCTCGATGGTGCCTACGTCACCGCCGGCGACGTCGGCATGTCGGTAACCGACATGGACGTGATCGGCGAGGTCTGCCCGTGGACCACCGGACGCTCGCCCGAGAAGGGCGGGGTGGGCGATTCCGGCATCCTCACCGCCCTGGGGGTGTTCCTGGGCCTGCGCGCCAGCGCCCAGGTGGTATTCGGCACGGACGATCTCGATGGGCGGCGAGTCGCCGTCGTGGGGGCCGGCAAGGTGGGCGGCCGGCTGATTGGTCACCTCGTCGAAGCCGGTGCGACCGTCACGGCCGTCGATCCGGCCGATTCGGCCCGGGCCGCCGTTCTTGAGGCCCACCCTCAGGTGCGCTTCGTCGACTCCCTCGATGCGCTCCTCGCCGAGGATCCCGAAGTGCTCTCCCCCAATTCCATGGGCGGGCTGATCACCCCGGATCTGGCCCTGCAATTGGGGGTTCGACTGGTCTGCGGTGGGGCGAACAACCAGCTCGCCGACCCGGCCGTGGGCGACCTGCTGGCTGAGCGCGGCATCGTCTACGCCCCCGACTTCATGGTCAACTGCGGCGGGGTCATTCAGGTCGCGGAGGAACTCGTCGGCGGCGACCTCGACCGGGCCCGAAAGCGCACCGAACGCGTCTTCGAGACCACGATCCGAGTCCTCGAACGGGCGGCCAGCGAGGGCATCACGCCGGTCGCCGCCGCCGAGCGCGAGGCCGAGGACCGAATCGCCGCCTTCGGGGTCACCCACTAGATTCGCAGGGCACGTCCGGGCCGCTGCATCGGCATCGCCCGGCGAGCGGGTACTCTAGGGTTTCGTTACTGCGCCACCGCCGCTCGGCGGCGAGCGTGAAATGTCCACGATGAGTCGGGGCCTTCGTCCCCGGATGAGGGGGTCGAGCCATGGGGCGCGGCCGTGCTAAAGCGAAGCAGACGAAGGTCGCCCGTCAGTTGAAGTACGGCGGACCGCAGACCGACTTCGACCGTCTCCAGGCTGAGATCGGCAGTGGCGAGGGCCATATCGCCGAGCCGCTCGCCGACGAGGTTGAGGTGGCCGACGATCCCTATGCCAATGACCCCTACGCCAAGTACTACGACGAGGACGAGGACGCCGAGTCCCGCTAGCCCGTCGGCCTAGGAATGCCGCCCCACGAGGGTGACCGCACCACCAGGACCGCCCTTGGCCTCTGCGTCGCCGTGCTCACCATCGCGACGCTCCCGTACCGCACCGCATGCCCACGCCCGGACACCGCGCTCCTCAAGCAACTCGATGGCGGCATCCGCATCCGCTGCCGCAACGACAGCGATCATCCCGATCCCCATGTTGAACGTGCGCTCGAGGTCAGCCACGGCGACCTTCCCGAGGTCCCGGATCACGCCGAATACCGGCTGCGGCACCCATGTCCCGCGGTCCACGTCGACAGCGACCGTCGCCGGTAGGACGCGTGCAAGGTTGGCAGCGAGTCCGCCACCCGTGACGTGACTGATCGCGTGCACGTCGACATTCGCAGCGAGAGCCAGGCAGTCGCGCGCGTAGATGCGCGTGGGCACGAGGAGTTCCTCGCCCACCGTGCGCCCGAGTTCGTCAACATGAGCCGAGAGACCCGGACCACTGTCGCCGAGCAGGACGAGTCGAGCCAACGAGTAGCCGTTGGAGTGCAGGCCGGACGAACCCATCGCGATGACGACGTCGCCCACCCGAACGCGGTCGGGACCCAGCAGGAAGTCGGCATCGACGACACCGGTGCCTGCGCCTGCCACGTCGTACTCGTCGGGCGCCATCAGCCCCGGATGCTCCGCAGTCTCCCCACCGACCAGGGCACAGCCGGCCTGCCGGCAGCCCTCGGCGATTCCCGACACGATGGCGGCGATACGTTCGGGCACAACCGAGCCGACGGCGATGTAATCGGTCATGAAGAGCGGCTCAGCGCCGCACACGACCAGGTCGTCGATGACCATCGCCACGAGGTCGATGCCAATGGTGTTGTGCACGTCCATTGCGCGGGCAACAGCGATCTTGGTGCCGACGCCGTCTGTCGACGTAGCGAGCAGCGGCCGGCTCATCTGCATGTAGGCCGAGATGTCGAACAGTCCCGCGAACCCCCCGAACTCGCCGACGACCTCCGGCCGCTGGGTCGAAGCGATCGATGCGCGCATCAGCGCAACCGCCCGCTCACCCGCCTCAACATCGACGCCTGCCGCTGCGTACGACGCGGTCATGGTCGGCCAAGGGAGTCGGAGGCACCGCCGCCAATCAGTGTGGTTACGCCCTCGGTGTCAGCTGGCATGCCATCGATGACGCGACGTTCGATGCCCTCGAGCACGTGCTTGCCCAGCATCTCCGGCTCCGGCAGGCCGATGGGGTAGGTACCGTCGAAGCAGGCCCGGCAGAGCTTGTCCTTCGCGACCGTTGTCGCCTCGATCAGCTGATCGAGATCGACAAAGGCAAGTGAGTCAGCACCGATCGAGGTGCAGATCTCGTCGACGGTCAGGCCGTTCGCGATGAGTTCGGCGCGGCTGGCGAAGTCGATGCCATAGAAGCACGGCCACTTCACCGGCGGGCTGGAGATCCGCACGTGCACCTCGCGTGCACCCGCCTCGCGCAGCATGCGCACCAGCGCCCGCTGCGTGTTGCCGCGCACGATCGAGTCATCGACGACGACAAGTCGCTGGCCCGCAATGACATCACGGAGCGGGTTCAACTTGAGCCGGATACCGAGCTGCCGGATCGACTGCGAAGGCTGAATGAACGTGCGTCCGACGTAGGCGTTCTTGACCAGACCCTCGGCGAACGGGATGCCAGACTCCTGCGCGTAGCCGATGGCGGCGTAGCGACCCGACTCCGGCACGGGGATCACGAGGTCGGCGTCGACGGCATGTTCGCGGGCGAGCCGGCGGCCCGTCTCGACACGCACCGCCTGCACCCCCCGTCCGGAGATGCTGGTGTCGGGGCGTGCCAAGTAGACGAACTCGAACAGGCACCCCTTGGGATCCGCCTCGGCGAAGCGGCTCGAGCGCAGGCCGTTCTCGTCGATGACGATCAGTTCACCCGGCTCGACCTCGCGGACGAAGGACGCGCCGACGATGTCGAGAGCAGCGGTCTCGCTGGCGATCACCCAGCCTCGCTCGAGGCGGCCGAGCACGAGCGGTCGGATGCCTTGGGGATCTCGCGCACCATAGAGCGCGTCGTCGTCCATGAACACCAGGGAGAAGGCGCCCCGCACATACGGCAGCTCCACCAGGGCGGCCGCCTCGATCGTGAGATCGGCATGCGAGGCGATCAGCGCGGCGAGGGTGTCGGTGTCACTGGTGGCCTGCATGCGGGTATCGAGCGGCAGCTCACCGGACTGGCTTGCCAGCTCGGCCAGGCGGGACCGCAACTCGTGGGTGTTGGTCAGGTTGCCGTTGTGTCCAAGTGCGAGATGGCCCGTCGCGGTGGCGCGGAAGGTCGGCTGGGCGTTCTCCCACACGCTGGAGCCCGTTGTGGAGTATCGGGTGTGGCCGATCGCCACGTGCCCGTGCAGGGACTCCAGGCTCGCCTCGGTGAAGACCTGCGACACGAGACCCATGTCCTTGTAGACCACGATGCGGGAACCGTCGCTGACCGCGATGCCGGCCGACTCCTGACCACGGTGCTGCAGGGCGTAGAGCCCGAAATAGGCAAGTTTGGCGACCTCATCGCCAGGTGCCCAGACCCCGAAGACACCGCAGGCGTCCTGCGGCCCCTTCTCGCCGGGAAGCAGATCGTGGGACAGGAGTCCATCACCGCGGGGCACGGGCACAGCCTACCGGTCCGAAGACCCGATCAGATCAGGCCGCCGCCGCGCTCGTCGGCGTTGGAGAACCTCTGCGCGATGTAGATCGGCAGGATGCTCACCAGCACGAGGGCCGCGGCCACGACATTGACGATCGGCGCCTGGTTCGGCCGGAAGAGGTTCTGGTAGATCCAGATCGGCAGCGTCGTGATACCCGGGCCGGCCGTGAACGTCGTGACGATGATCTCGTCGAACGACAGCCCGAAGGCCAGGATCGCGCCCGCGATCAGGGCCGACCGCATCAGCGGGAACGTGACGTAGACGAACGTGCGCCAGCCATTGGCGCCGAGGTCCGCTGACGCCTCCTCGACACTGCCGCCCATCCTCCTGATGCGGGCGATGACGTTGTTGTAGACGACCACGATGCAGAAGGTGCCATGCCCGATGATCAGGGTGTAGATCGTCAGCCCGCCGAGGAAGGACGTGAAGACGTTGTTCAGGGCGATGCCGGTGACGATGCCCGGCAGGGCAATCGGAAGGACAACCAACAACGAGATGGACTCACGCCCGAAAAATCGATAGCGGCCCAGCGCGAAGGCAAGAAGAGTCCCGAGGACGAGGGCCACGAGGGTCGCCGCAATCGCGATCCCGATCGATGTCAGCAGGGCTTCGCGAACGCTCTCGCTCTCGGCCGCCTTGCCCCACCACTCGGTCGTGAATCCGCTCGGCGGCCATGTGAGGCTCTTGTCGGTGCTGAACGAGTTGATGAGGATCACGCCGAGCGGCACGTAGATGAAGCCGAACGCGATGATCGCGAAGATGGTGAGGACGACTCTGGTCCCGCGGGAGATCGACATGGCCGCCTACAGGTTGTCCAGCGCGCCCGAGCGACGGACGGCCAGCAGGTAGAGCAACACGATGACAACCGGAATGGTCGCGACCGCTGCGGCGAACGGGAGGTTGGTGACGTACGTCGTCTGGACAATGTTGCCGAGCATGGTGACCTTGCCGCCGACAATCTGCGCGGTGATGTAGTCACCGAGGCTGAGCGAAAAGGTGAAGATCGATCCAGCGACGATCGACGGGAAGATGATCGGCATCACGACACTGCGGAACGTGCGGCCACCCTTGGCGCCGAGGTCGGAGGATGCATCGAGCATCGAGTCGGGCAGCCGGGTGAGGCCCGCGTAGATCGGCAGGATCATGTACGGCAGCCATAGATAGGTCAGAGTGATGACGATGCCGAGGTATCCGTAGCCCGGGCTCGAGAGTCCGAGAGGGTCCAGGAACCAGGCGAGTACCCCGGTCTCCGGCTGCAGCATCGCGCGCCACGCGTACACCTTGACGAGATAGGAAGCCCATAGCGGCGTCAGCACCATCGCTATCAGGAGCGGCCGCCAACTCGTCCGCGCCACGCGTGCCATGAAGAAGGCGAGGGGCAGGGCGAGCACGAGGCAGAACAACGTCACCAACAGGGCAATGCTGACCGTGCGCAGCATCGACCCGAGGTAGGCGGGGTTGGTGAATACCTGCTGGAAGTTCTTCATCGTGAACGTCTTCACGAGTTGACCCGTGAAGTCGTCGACCGTCCAGAAGGCCGTGAGGAAGAGCGCGGCGAGTGAACCCAGGTAGACCACGACCAGCCACGCCATCGGGGCACTCAGCAGGCCGGCAAGCCGCAGGCGCGGATGCCGGTAGCCGAAGCCCCGAGGCGTGGCGGTCGTGGTCGTCACTGGATCAATCCTCCGTATGGAACTGCGCCGCTAGGAGCGGAGCGCGCTCCATGCCGTGGCCCACTCGCTGTAGGGCACACACTGGGTGTCGGTGCGGCCGTCGAGGCAGGTGGCGGTGGGCGTGTTCCAGTAGTACACGTCCTTCCAGTACTCGGTGTCGCCCGCGTGGAAGGTCTCACAGAAGGCCTTGTCCGACGTGAGCTCGCAGGACTCGGCGTTTGCCGGGGCCTCACCGAACCACTCTGCGACCTGGGCGTTCGTCTCGGGGGAGGCGATGTGATCAACCCACTTGTACGCACAGTTGATGTTCTGCGCGTCCTTGGCGATCATCCACGTGTCGGACCAGCCAGTTGCGCCCTCCTTGGCCTTGGTGGACTTCACCTTGCCACCCTCTGCTGCCGCGAGGTTCGCGATGACCTGCCATGACGTGCCGATGGCCGTCGTGCCGGAGTTGAAGGCCTGAATCGCCTTCGTGTAGTCGCTCCAGTACTCACTGACGAGCGGCTCCTGCTGCTCGAGCAGTGCGATTGCGGCGGCAAACTGCGTCTGGTCAAGCGCATAGGGATCGGTGATCCCGAGTTCCGGCTGCGTCGCCATCAGGTACACCGCCGCATCGGCGATGAAGATGGGTGAGTCGTACGCCGTGACTGCACCGGCATACGGGGAGTCGGCCTCGAAAGTGGCCGCCCAAGAGTCAATCGGCTCCTTGACCTTGTCGGTGTTCCACATGATCAGGTTGGCGCCGCGGCCATGCGGGATGCCGTAGGCGACACCGTTGACACTGTTGAACTTCTGCATCTTCAGGTCATCGAAGATCGCAGCGTAGCTCGGCACCAGGTCGGTGTTGACGGGCTGCACGGTGTCGCCGTAGATCAGGCGCAGCGTGGCATCACCAGACGCCGACACGACATCCCAGCCACCGCCCTGCATGAGCTTCACAGCCTCATCGGACGTGCCGAAGGTTTTCAGGTTGACCTTGCAGCCGGTCTCCTTCTCGAAGCCGGACACCCAGTCGACGGCCGGGTCGGTCGACCCGTTCTCGACGTAGCCGGGCCACGCGAGGACGTTGACCTGGCCCTCACCTTCGCCCACGGGGCCGGCGTATGCCTGACCACCGGGTGCGGCGGGTGCTTCGGACGCCGGTGCCTCGGACGGCGCAGCCGAAGCCGCGCCGGACGGAGCCGTCGAGCCCGCAGCTGCGGCACTCGACTCGGTGCTGCTTGACCCGCCACTGCACGCGGCGAGCATCAGTGCTGCGGCGGTACCCGTCGCGGCAATTGTGAGCAGACGCTTGGTGTGCACCTGCACCCTCCTGTTCTATTGCGAAGCCGTAGGCGGACGCCCACGGCTGATGGTGAAGTCCTAGTCGGCGACCTTGTACTCGTGACGCGCATCCCAGACCAGCTGGACCTGCTGACCGCGCAGGTGTCCGAGATCTGTGGACATCTCCGAGTTCTGCTGCACGGCCATCAGCGACCCGCCCACAGCGAGATCCACGACGAAGCGAGTGGACATCCCGACATAGACGACCTCGCGAACGGTGCCCCGAACAGCGTGCTCACCGTCATTCGGCACCGCGTCGACGCCGACGACCCGGATCTTCTCCGGCCGAACCGACCACGTGCCGGGCCGGCCGAGCACCGCCTCAGCCGCCACGCCCTCGAGCAGGTTCGACGTTCCCACGAATCCGGCCACGAACGCAGTGGCCGGATGCTCGTACACATCGGTTGGGGTGCCCAACTGGGCGATACCCCCTTCGTTGAAGACCGCGATGCGGTCGGACATCGTCAGCGCCTCGTCCTGATCATGCGTGACGAACACGAAGGTGATCCCGACCTCGCGCTGGATCTCCTTGAGCTCCACCTGCATCTGCTCGCGCAGCTTGAGGTCGAGGGCGCCCAGTGGCTCGTCGAGCAGAAGAACCTTCGGACGGTTCACGAGTGCTCGGGCTAGGGCCACCCGCTGACGCTGGCCGCCGGACAACTGCGATGGTGATCGGTCCCCGTAAGCACCCAGGCGCACCGACTCCAGCGCAGCCAAGGCGCGTGCCTTGCGTTCGGCCGATGGCACCTTCTTGACCTTCAGGCCGTATTCGATGTTCTTCTGCACGGTCATGTGCGGGAACAGGGCGTAGTCCTGGAAGACCGTGTTGACGTCGCGCGCATAGGGCGGGACCCGGGTGACATCGACACCGGCAAGTTCGATGGTCCCGTCGTCGGGTCGCTCGAAACCGGCAATCATCCGAAGGACGGTGGTCTTGCCGGAGCCGGACGGGCCCAGCAGTGTGAGGAACTCCCCGTCGAGCACATCGAGATCTACCCCGTTGACCGCGACCACGTCACCGAATCGGCGGGTCAGGCCACGGAGGCGAATGGCGACGGACGGCTCAGGCATGGCGTACGTGACTCCCTGGTTCAGGATGCGCACCGCCGAGGGGAGGCGATCGCGGAACAATATCCGTTCCCCGCGGTTTGCCCACACGGTCTCCCCTATGGACGGGGGAAATCGTTACCTATTTGTGTGAAATACAACGATTTCCGTCGTCACGGAGCCGGGGTCAGCGGTAGCCAGGGACTCAAATCGGAACGCTCGCCGCTCGCATGCAGCCGGCCCGACGCGACGGCCTGGCCCCAGGTGAGTGCCCCGCTCGCGAGGGCCAGCCAGGTCTCCGCATCGGTCTCGACCACGGCCGACGGCGTCCCGCGTCGATGGGTAAGGCCGGGAATGGCCTGGACCGCCGCATACGGGGGGATCCGGATCTCGACCGACCGCCCAGGTGCCCGTTCCTGGAGCAGGGCCAGGGAGGCCTTCACCTCCGCCCGGAGGTCGGCGGTGTCGGGGGCCATCAGCGCAGGGCGTCCGGCAGGGTGCCCTCGTGCGCCATGCGCAGTTCGTCGACGGTGACGGTGAACAGCTCCGACACCTGCAGCACCTGGGTGCCGGCCGGGAATCCGGCATCCGGGCCGAGCCCCGAGTCGACCACGCCGATGCGGTACGCGGGCAGTCCACGGGCCGCGCACATCTCCGTGAAGCGGAGCTCCTCCGTGCGCGCAACGACCACGACCGCGCGGCCTGTCGACTCGCTGAACAGAAGCGTGAACGGGTCGATGCCATCGGGCAGCCAGCAACGCGCACCGATGCCCGAGTGCAGCGCCATCTCGACCAGGGTCTGCGCGACGCCGCCGTCGGACACATCATGCGCGGCAGACAGCATGCCGTCGCGCGATCCGGCCACGAGGATCTCGCCGAGCAGCCGTTCACGCCCGAGATCGACGGCGGGCGGCATTCCGCCAAGGTGTCCGTGCACGTGATGGGCCCACTCGCTGCCGCCGAACTCGTCATGCGTATCGCCGAGCAGGTAGATGAGTTCGCCGTCCTCGCGCCACGCGATCGGCGTGCGCCGCGCAACATCGTCAATGACACCAAGCACTCCGACAACCGGCGTAGGCAGGATCGGAGTGGCGCCGGTCTGGTTGTAGAACGACACGTTGCCACCCGTGACCGGAATGCCGAGTTCGAGGCAGCCATCGGCCAGCCCAGTCGTCGCCTGCGCGAACTGCCACATGACCTCGGGATCCTCCGGCGAGCCGAAGTTCAGGCAGTTGGTGACGGCCAGCGGAACGGCACCGGATGCGGCAACGTTGCGGTAGCTCTCCGCCAGCGCGAGCTTCGCGCCGTTGTACGGATCGAGCTTGGCGAACCGGCCATTGCAGTCGGTGGAGAGTGCGACACCGCGGCCGGTCTCCTCGTCGATGCGGATCATGCCGGCATCCTCGGGCTGCGCGAGCACGGTGTTGCCGAGCACGTAGCGGTCGTACTGCGAGGTGACCCACGACTTCGATGCGAGGTTCGGCGCTGCCACCATCGTCAGCAGCATCGCGCGCAGTTCGTCGGGTGTTGACGGCCGCGGAAGGTTCTCAGGGCCATCGGCCTGCAGTGCGTCCTGCCACTCGGGTCGATGGAAGGGACGTTCGTAAACCGGTCCGTCGTGCGCAACCGATCGCGGCGGCACGTCGACGATCTGCTCACCGTGCCACTCGACCGTGAGCCGTCCTGAGGCGGTGACCTCACCGATGACGACGGCCTCGACCTCCCACTTGCCACACAGCGCAAGGAAGGCATCGAGGTTCGCCGGCGTGACGATCGCGCACATGCGCTCCTGCGACTCGCTCATGAGGATCTCCTCAGGAGAGAGCGTGGGGTCGCGAAGCAGCACGCGGTCGAGCCAGACGTGCATGCCGCCCTCGCCGTTGGAGGCCAGCTCGCTCGTAGCGCAGGAGATGCCGGCGCCACCAAGATCCTGAATGCCCTCGACGAGACCCGCGTGAAGCACCTCGAGCGTTGCCTCGATGAGCAACTTCTCCATGAACGGGTCGCCAACCTGCACGCTGGGACGCTTGGTGGGGCCGCCCTCGCTGAACGTCTCCGATGCGAGGACGGAGACGCCGCCGATGCCGTCGCCACCGGTGCGGGCCCCGTAGAGCACGACGAGATTGCCGACGCCCTTCGCGCTCGCCAGATGGATGTCCTCATGGCGCATCGCGCCGATGCACAGGGCATTGACGAGTGGGTTGCCGAGGTACGACGGGTCGAAGACGACCTCGCCGCCGATATTCGGCAGGCCCAGGCAGTTGCCATAGCCACCGACGCCGGCGACGATCCCGGGCATCACGCGGCGGGTGTCGGGTGCGTCGAGTGGGCCGAAACGCAGCGGGTCCATCACTGCGAGCGGACGGGCACCCATCGACAGGATGTCGCGGACGATGCCGCCGACGCCCGTCGCTGCACCCTGGTAGGGCTCGACATATGAGGGGTGGTTGTGGCTCTCGACCTTGAACGTCACGGCCCAGCCGTCGCCGATGTCGACGACGCCGGCGTTCTCGCCAATTCCGACCATCAGGATGTCGGTCTTCGGAGCCTTCTCGCCGAACTGCTTCAGGTGCACCTTGCTCGACTTGTACGAGCAGTGCTCACTCCACATGACGGAGTACATCGCGAGCTCGGAGCTCGTTGGGCGACGGCCAAGGATGTCGCGGATCTCTTGGTACTCATCGGGCTTGAGCCCCAGCTCGGCAAACGGCTGGGTGCGATCGGGATCCTCGACGGCGTGCGTGACGGTGTCGATCATGATGCCCCCACCAGCGAATTCAGCACCGAGGTGAAGAACGGCAGTCCATCGGTCGTCGGCCCGGTGAGATCCTCAACAGCGTGCTCCGGGTGCGGCATCAGGCCGACCACATTGCCGAGCTCATTGCGGATGCCGGCGATGTCGCGCCGGCTGCCATTCGGATTGAGTCCGAGGTAGCGGGCGATCACCCGGCCCTCGCCCTCGAGCATGTCGAGCGTCGCCTCGTCGGCGACGTAGCCGCCCTCGCCGTTCTTCAGCGGGATGAGGATCTCCTGGCCCGCCTCGAAGTCGGCGGTCCACATCGACGAGGTGTCCTCGATGCGCAGTTCCTGATCGCGACAGATGAAGTGCAGGCTGTCGTTGCGCGTTAGCGCACCCGGCAGCAGATGCGACTCGCACAGGATCTGGAAACCGTTGCAGATGCCGAGAACCGGCAGGCCGCCCTTGGCCGCATCGACGATCGAGTGCATGACGGGTGCGAAGCGAGCGATTGCACCGCAGCGCAGGTAGTCGCCGTAGGAGAATCCGCCCGGCAGGACGACAGCGTCGACCTTCATCAGGTCATCGTCGCCATGCCACAGGGCTACGGCCTCGCCACCAGCGATCCGCACGGCGCGCGCCGCATCGCGATCGTCGAGCGAGCCGGGGAAGGTGACAACGCCGACCCGTGGGATCACGAGGCGTCCTCGACGACCCGCATCGTGTAGTTCTCGATAACCGGGTTGCTGAGCAGTTCCTCGGCCAGCTTGTGCATCAGGTCATAGCGATCGCCCTCGAGAGTGCCTTCGATGTCGATGATGAACTGCTTGCCCTGCCGGACGTCCTGGACGCCCGTAAGGCCCAGGCGCCCGAGGGCTCCCTGCACTGCCCGGCCCTGAGGGTCGAGGATTTCCGGCTTGAGCATGACGTCGACGACGACGCGGGCCACGGGCACTCCAGTTGCTAGTCGCAGGCAGAAGGCTGGGAAGATCCCCAGCCTATCGGCCCCTGCTGGGGCAGCCGCAGGCCCTGCTCAGGCGGGCAGGAGGGTGAAGGACTCCCCAGTGAGACTCCGCAGGACAGAGAAGTGCCGGTGGTCGAAGGTCGCGATCTTCGTCGTCGCGTAGCGCTCCGCCAGGACGACGAGCGAGGCATCGGTGACGCCGATGCTCTGGTCCGGGAATCTCCCAATGACCTCGGCGCACGTGATGAGATCCCCTGCTCCGAGGACTGGCAGTTCGAAGGCCCCGCTGCTCAACTCGGCAAGCATTCGGATTTCCGCACGCGTGCCAGCCCGTCGAGTCAGCAGGTAGTCGAGTTCGGCCACGACGTAGGGGCTCACGACGAGCTCACGCCCGCTGTTCATCACGTCAACGACCGACACGTGGTCAGGGTCGTCGGCCCGGAAGTACGCGTAAAGCGCACTCGTATCGAGAATGATCAATCCCGGCCGAACCCTTCCATGGCATCACTCGAATCGATGTCCCGAGCGTCGAGACCGCCACCAGTGAAGATTCCACCCGAGAGTCGCCCACGGCGCACTTCGTTGTCCACAGCCGTTCGGATGAGCTCCGCCTCGGACACCCCGCGCCGGGCTGCTTCGACCTCAAGGAGGGACTTGAGTTCCTCAGGCAGGTAGACCGTTGTGCGCTTCATGCCATACATGATGCCATACGTTGGGCAAGACGCCCAGACCGTTGGTCAGTCGGTCGATGCCTGCCAGGCGGACCAGGCCGAGGCCACCATGTCGCGGAGATCGTGGCCGGCGTACCAGCCAAGTTCACGTTCGATCCGCTCGGTCGATGCCCACGTCGCGGCTGGATCCCCGGCCCGGCGCCCGACCACCTCGGGTGCGATGTCCCGGCCCAGCACCTCACTCACCATGTCCATGACCTCGCGCACGGACGAGCCCTCGCCACGACCGACGTTGATCGGTCCCACGACCCTGCCCTCCTCGAGGGCGGCCGCGGCAGCAACATGGGCATCGGCGAGGTCCGACACGTGGATGTAGTCGCGGATACAACTACCGTCCGGCGTCGGGTAGTCGTCGCCGAAGATCCGCGGACGGTCACCCGCCTCCATGGCCTGGAAGACCATCGGGATCAGGTTGTTGACACTGTTGTCACCGAGCTCGTCGGCTCCCGCACCTGCCACGTTGAAGTAGCGCATCGCCGCCCAGCGCAGGCCCCATGCCGCACCGCTCGCCGCCGAGGCCCACTCCCCGACCACCTTCGTCTCGCCGTACGGCGACTCCGGATGAAGCGCGGCGTCCTCAACGACGGGATTGACCTCCGGCGTGCCATACACAGCCGCTGACGACGAGTAGACGAAGTTCGTGACGCCTTCGGTCTGCATGGCCTCCAGCACGGAGATCACCCCGTCGATGTTCTGCCGGTAGTACGTCAACGGCAGCTCCACCGATTCGCCCGCCGCCTTGATGGCCGCGAGGTGGATGACGCCCGTGCAGTTGTAGTCACGCAGCGCGATCGCGACCGCGTGCGGATCCTGGACCGACGCCTTCACGATCGGAGTCTTCGGCGCCACCCGGCGGCGAAGGCCATGCGAGAAGTCGTCGAGAACCACGACGTCACGCCCGCTTGCGACCAGCGCATGCGCAACGTGACTGCCGATGTATCCCGCGCCACCCGTCACGAGCCAGGTCGTCATACGAACGTCTCGCCCGTCAGGATCTCGTAGACCTCGACGTACTTCGCGCGCGTCTGCTCGACGACGTGATCCGGAAGCGGCGGCGGGGGGGTGTCGGATGACTTGTCCCAGCCCGACTCCGGCGACGTCAGCCAGTCGCGGACGTACTGCTTGTCGAAGGACGGCTGCGGGCCGCCCGGCGCCCACGTCGCGGCAGACCAGTAACGAGAGGAGTCGGGCGTGAGAACCTCGTCGGCGAGCACGATGCGTCCGACGTACTTTCCGGAGCGAGCGAAGCCGAACTCGAACTTCGTGTCGGCGAGGATCAGGCCGCGCTCGCGGGCCGTCTCGAGGGCTACCTCGTAGACCGCCATCGACATGCGCTTTATCTCCTGCGCCTCCTCCTGCCCGATCTCGACGATGACCTCGTCAAAGGTCACGTTCACGTCGTGCTCGCCGAGTGCCGCCTTGGTCGCGGGGGTGAAGAGGTGCTTGGGCAGCAACGCCCCGTCCTTGAGTCCCGGCGGGAGCCCGTTGCCGCAGATCGAGCCCTGGGCGAGGTAGTCGGTGAACCCGGAGCCCGCGAGGTACCCGCGCACGACGCACTCGACCGGCAGCATGTCGAGGCGCTCACAGACCATCGCCCGGCCCGCCACCGCCTTGGGAATCCGACCCGATGCAACGTGGTTCGGGACGACACCCTCAAGTTTCCTGAACCACCACTTCGACAGCGACGTGAGGATGCGGCCCTTGTCAGGGATCGTCGTCGGGAGAACCCAGTCGTACGCAGAGATGCGATCGCTCGCGACGAAGAGCAGTCGGTCGTCGGGCGTGCGGTACAGGTCGCGGACCTTGCCCGAGTAGATGTGCTCGTACTCGGCGCCGAGGCCGTAGTCGGGTGCGGTCGTTGAGTTCGTCACAGGATGTCCCCCGGTCGATAGGAAGCGGCGTCCGGGAACCGGTCGACGATGGCTGCCACCTTGTCGGCGACAGCGCGAACCTGGCTGGCGGCCGCGCCCGTGAAGGACATCGGCTCGGCGATCAGCGCCTGCAGATCGGCCTCCGATAGTCCCAACCGGGCATCGCCAGCGAGTCGCGCGATCAGGTCGTTCTCGCCCTGTCCTGCCTCGCGCATCGCCAGCGCAACCGAGACTGCATGCTCCTTGATGGCCTCATGCGCCGTCTCACGTCCGACGCCATTTCGCACCGCCGCCATCAGCACCTTCGTGGTCGATAGAAACGGCAGGTAGCGCTCGAGTTCGCGATCGATCACAGCGGGGAAGGCACCAAAGTCGTCGAGCACCGTCAGGAAAGTCTCGAACAACCCGTCGATCGCGAAGAAGGCATCTGGCAACGCGACGCGGCGCACCACCGAGCAGTAGACGTCGCCCTCATTCCACTGCGAGCCGGACAGGTCGGCCACCATCGTCAGGTAGCCGCGCAGCAGGACGGTGAAGCCGTTGACGCGCTCACACGATCGCGAGTTCATCTTGTGCGGCATCGCCGATGAGCCCACCTGGCCGGGACGGAAGCCCTCCGTGACCAGATCGTGGCCCGCCATCAGGCGGATCGTCGTCGCGAGGCTTGATGGCGACGCAGCGACCTGCGTCAGCGCGGAGACGACGTCAAGGTCCAGGGAGCGCGGGTAGACCTGTCCGACGCTGTCGAGCACGTTGGCGAAACCAAGGTGCTGCGCCACGGCCTGTTCGAGCTGAGTGAGTCGCTCCTCGTCGCCGCCCATCAGGTCGAGCATGTCCTGGGCCGTACCGACGGGGCCCTTGATCCCGCGGAGCGGATAACGCTCGATGAGGTCCTCGAGCCGGCCGAAGGCGACGAGCAGTTCATCAGCCGCGGAAGCGAAGCGCTTGCCCAGCGTGGTGGTCTGCGCTGGCACGTTGTGCGAGCGGCCCGTCAGAGCCGTGTCCGAGTATGCGATAGCGAGCGCCGCGAGGCGGTCGAGTGTTGCGACGCAACGGTCGCGAACGATCAGCAGCGCGTCGCGGATCTGCAACTGCTCGACGTTCTCCGTCAGATCGCGCGATGTCATGCCGACATGCACGTACTCGTGGCCCGCGAGGGCGTTGAACTCCTCGATGCGGGCCTTCACATCGTGCTTGGTGACACGCTCGCGCTCGGCGATGGAAGCGACATCGACCTGGTCAATGACACGCAGATAGTCGTCGAGAGCGCCCGCCGGCATATCGAGCCCCAGCGAAACCTGAGCGGAAGCTACCGCTAGCCACAGCCGGCGTTCCATGACGATCTTCGCCTCAGGCGACCACACACCCGTCATGTCCGCCGATGCGTACCGGCCAGCAAGGACGTTGGGAATACGTGCCTTCGCGCTCACGCGGTCATCCTTCCATCTCTTGAGCGGCTCGCTTCGCAATGTCGCGTCGATGGTGGGAGCCCTCGAGGGTGATGAGATCGACGGCGGCGTAAGCGTGCTCGCGGGCGTGGGCGAGGGTCTCGCCGTGCGCCGTAACCGACAGCACCCGTCCACCCGAGGCAGCGATCCCGTCGTCGGTGATGCTCGTCCCCGCATGGAAGATCTCTACCCCGACACACTCGGCGGCCTGCTTGAGGCCCGTGATGATGCCACCCCTGCGCGGGGACTCGGGGTAACCCTGAGCAGCGATGACAACAGTCACGGCATATCCGGACTGCCACACCAACGCCGGCACGTCCGCAAGTCGTGCCGTCGCGGCCGCATACAGGAGCTGGCCGAGCGGGGAGCGCAGGTTCGCGAGAACGACCTGCGTCTCCGGATCACCGAAGCGCGCGTTGAACTCGATGACGCGAAAGCCGCGCGACGTCATCGCGAGCCCTGCGTACAGCAGGCCCGCGAACGGAGTGCCGCGGCGACGCATCGCGTCGACCATCGGCTGGAGCACGCGTTCGGTGACGTCGGCCACCAGATTCGCGGGAGCCCATGGCAGTGGCGAGTATGCGCCCATGCCACCTGTGTTCGGGCCGGTATCGTCGTCGCCAATGCGCTTGAAGTCCTGCGCCGGCTGGAGTGCAACCACGGTGGTGCCGTCGGTGATGGCGAACAGCGACACCTCCTCGCCGTCGAGGTACTCCTCAACGACGACCTGAGCAACGTTGCTGCGCGCGAGACACGTGCGGGCATGTGCCAGCGCTTCAGCGCGATCCGACGTGACGACAACGCCCTTACCCGCAGCGAGTCCGTCGTCCTTCACCACATAGGGCGCACCGAACTGGTCAAGTGCAGCGCCAACCTCGTCGAGACTCGTGCAGACGTGCGCCATCGACGTAGGCACTCCGGCCTCGGCCATGACCCGCTTCGCGAATGCCTTGCTGCCCTCGAGCTGCGCCGCCGCTGCCGACGGCCCGAAGCAGGCGATCCCGCGCTCTTGGACCGCATCGGCCACCCCGGCGACCAGCGGCCCCTCGGGACCGATGACGACCATGTCGACCCCGAGATCGGCGGCCAGGACCGCCACATCACCGGGATCGTCAACGGAGACCGCATACGTGGGCACCACGCTGGCGATGCCCGCGTTGCCCGGGGCGGCGAACACCGCAGTGACGGTGTCGTCGGCCAGCAGGGCCGTGATGAGGGCGTGCTCACGCGCGCCAGAGCCGATAACGAGGACCTTCACGCACCAACTCTATTGATGCGGGCCAGTCGAGACCTAGGCGAGTCCGTGCTGCCGGACGAAGCGGTTGACCACTGCGGAGATGTCCTCACGGTCGAACTCGATAGCCCGGTTCATCTTCTTCAGGTCGTCGGTTGTGAAGACCGTCGATACCTGGTCCAGGACCTTCTTGATCTCGGGCGTCAGGGACGCCGAGTTCAGCACCGGCGTGATGGGGTTGACCGACTCCCGCCCGAGGTCGTCAGCCAGAGCGGTGAACCCGAACTCCTCAAGTCCACCGTCGTTGCCCTCCATCCAGCCGACATCGACGGCACCTTGATCGACGGCAGCACGGGTGAGGCCGCCGCCCCAGTCGAGCGGCTCGAAATCGACGATCTTGACGTCGTACTTGTCCTCAAGGAACGCCTTGCACCACACCTCGACGGTGCACGAGGGTGGCCCCGCGAGCGTGATAGGACGGTCCTGACTCACGCGTGCGAGATCCGAGAGTGTCCTGACACCCGTATTGGCAACGAAGTCCTTGCTCACGGCCCAGGCACTACTCACGTTCGCAGTGGAAGCCTTCAGGATCGTCATGCCCAGTGGCTTGGCCAACGCGCGCGCATTCGCCACCATCTTGTTGACGTTGCGACCTTCGATGGGGAGGGTCAGCTGCCCATTCGCGTTGGTATTCAGGATGTTCGTGATCGCGTTGAGCCGCATAGGCGCGAACTGCACTTCCCCCGAAGGCAGGGCGGCGAGGATGTCCGCCGGGTTCCGCGCCTCTCCGACGAGGACGTCGATGCCGGCAGCCTTCAACGCCGCCGCATACACGCCGGCGGCGATGGCCGTGTCGGTCAGCGGTGCGTAGGTGATCCGCAGGGGCCCGTCCTCGACCGGGGCCTCGGGTACCGCTGCCTGCTCCTGCGGAACGTTGACGCCGACCACTTTGGTGGACCCCGTGTAGAGACCCTCCCCGAGGCTATTCGCCGAGATGAAATCGCCAGTGACACGAGCGATGGGCTCGCCCTCGACCTGGACGGCATTCACCATCGCACCGAGTTCCTCATCCGTCACAGCAGCCGTAACAGCGTCCAGGACCGTGACCACATCGGTCGTGGCAATTGCCGTTCGAATCACGGGTGCCACGTTGCCCACGATGTTGAGGGGCTTGTCCTGATCGAGCACGACGAGGTCAGGGCTCTTGGCCGCCTTGTCGGTGCCAGCGATGTAACCCAGTTCGATACCGCCACGCACGAGGGCGGACCTGACGACCGCGCCGTCCGCAGACAGGACGACGTAGTCCTTGACATCGATCCCGTATGTCTTCTCGAGGTTCGGCTTGCAGTAGGGACGGATCTCGCAGAGTTCCTCCCCTCCCATCCTCAGCGGATTGCTGCTGCTCCACTCGGCAAGTTGCGACAGCGTCGTGATCTTGTTCGCCTCCGAAAAGGTCTTCGTGACCGCGAAGGCCGCTGTCTCGGCTGCTGGCGTGGCGTTGAGCAGTTCGATCCCGTGCGCCGCAGCGAGGTCGTTTGCCGCAGCGAGGGTCGACTCAACTCCACTCGTGGCCGGGCGAACGGATCCCTCGCCGTTGTCGTTGACGTAGAGGAAATCGGCAAACAGGCTCGCGTATGCCGGCAGGACGTCGACCCTGCCTGACTCCATGGCCGGTAGGAACACCGGGTTGGTCGACGGCACCGTCAGTTGAGCGATGTAGCCAGCCTCCCGAAGAGCTCGGACGTAGAGCTCGGCCATGATCCGGCTGCTGGTGAACTCCAGGCTGCCGACCGTGATCGGGCCGGTCACACTCGCATAGGGGTTCGTCTGCTCCTCGATGGCTGCCGTCGAAAGGGGAGACGGTGCAACCGAAGCAGCCACCGATCCCGCCTGCGACGGCGTCGAGGTGGGGGCGCCGGAGGAGCAGGCCGTCAGGATCGCGGCCGACGCAGCCACGACGGCGGAGAGACGTGCTGCACGGAGTTTCCTCATCAAGTCCCTGTCATCAGTGGGTTCGGGTCTTCGTCGGCAGCTGCGCTGCTACTGGCCGCGCTGGGCTGCCACGGCGGGGTCGCAGTTCTTCGTGAACGCCTTGATTCCGGCCGTGTCCCCCGCAGAGAGATCGATGGTGCTCGTGACGATCGGGAACATCACGCTCTTCTTGTCGTTCGAGTGACCGAGACCGAGCGCGTGGCCGAGCTCGTGCAGCAGCAGGGTCCGCGACTCCGACTTGTTGGCGTACTCCACATAGTCGACGCGGAAGGCCGCGGATCCGCCGATCACCTCGGCGTTGGACTGGATGACACTCGTCGGTGTCGCGACGCCGACAACGCGCCCACTCAAGTAGTTGGAGTCCTTGTCCTGGACGAACTTCACGTAGATCTTGCGGCCCCCGGGTGTCGCGCCCGAGTTGACCGTCGCGCTCGCGTTGTCGTAGATCAGCGGGACCGATGCGCCGCGAGTGACGGGCAGCCCGGCCGCCTTACCCCAGGTGGTGATTGCCCAGTCGAGGTCGGAGATGGCGTTCGTCGCCCCGCGGGGTGAGAGCGCCGTGACATCGGCGTCCCAGACGATCGCCGTCGGGCAGGAGGCCCAGCCGGCACCCTTCAGGTTGCTGTCCGTGAAGATCGACGTGTAGTCGTCCCCGGCCGCGATGCTCGCGCTCGCAGGTGTCGAAAAGGCAAGGCCCGCTGCGAACCCGCCGACGGCTATTGCACTCACGCAGCGGACCGAACGGGAGGTGCGCAACATGAGGGCTACCGATCAGGAGAGGACTTGTTGGACGTCCCTCGATTCTCCCTTAGGCAAGCCACACCTCATGCGGATCCGTTGCCCCCTATACAAGAGACACCGCACCTCGTTGAGTGCGGATTTGTCGCCACATAGCAGCACATTCAGGGCGACAAGTGCGCGCTCAACGAATGGGAGCGATCAGCCGCGCCCATCGGCTGCCTGCTCCGGGGCTCGCTTCGCTCACCGCGATCAGCCGGTGTAATGCTTGTCGATCACCGCAAACGCCTCATCCAGGATTGCCAGGCCCTCTTGGGCCTCCGCGTCCGTGATGGTGCACGGCGGCACAACGTGGAGCCGGTTGAAGTTCATGAACGGCAGTGCACCGCGCTTCTTGATCTCCGCACCGAGCTCTGCCATCGCCGGCGACGTCCCGCCGTAGGGGGCCAACGGCTCGCGCGTCTCGCGGTTGCTCACGAGGTCGAGTGCCCAGAAGACACCAAGCCCGCGAGCCTCTCCGATCACCGGGTGACGCTCAGCCAGGTCGCGCAGGCCCGGGCCGAGGATGTCCTCGCCGATGTGGGCTGCGTTCTCGACGATGCCCTCCTCCTTCATCGCATCGATCGACGCAACGATAGAGGCTGCCGCGAGCGGGTGGCCCGAGTACGTGAGACCTCCGGGGAACACGCGCTCGTCGAACGTCGCGGCGATCGGGTCGGAGATGATCACGCCGCCCACCGGCACGTAGCCGGAGTTGGAGCCCTTGGCGAAGGTGATCAGGTCGGGAGTGATGTTGAAGTGCTGGAAGGCGAACCACTTGCCGGTGCGACCGAAGCCCGCCATCACCTCGTCGGCGATGAACAGGATCCCGTTCTTGTCGCACAGGGCGCGCACGCCCTCCATGTAGCCGGGCGGCGGGATGAGCACGCCGGCCGTGCCCACGACGGACTCCATCAGAATCGCGGCGATGGTGCCCGGGCCTTCGAACGCGACGACCTGCTCGAGATGCTGCAGTGCGCGCTCGGTCTCCTGCTCGGGGCTGTTCGACCAGAAGCTCGAGCGGTACGGGTAGGGCCCGAAGAAGTGCACAACGTGATCGGCGTACTCATTGGGCCAACGGCGCGGGTCACCCGTGGCCTGGATGGCAGTGCCGGTGTTGCCGTGGTACGAACGGTAGAAGGCGAGCACCTTCTCCTTGCCGGTGTGCAGGCGCGCCATGCGGATCGCGTTCTCGATGGCATCAGCGCCACCGTTGGTGAAGAAGACCTTGTTCATGCCATCGGGTGCGAGACCCGCAATTCGCATCGCTGCCTCGCCGCGCGCGGCATTGGCGTGCTGCGGAGCGATCGTGGCGAGTGTCGCGGCCTGGTCCTGGATCGCCTTGACGACCTTGGGGTGCTGGTGGCCGATGTTCACGTTGACCAGCTGCGATGACAGGTCGAGGTACCGGTTGCCGTCGTAGTCCCAGACGTAGCAGCCCTCGGCGGCCGCGATATCCATCGGGTTCAGTGCGCCCTGCGCACTCCATGAGTGGAAGACGTGCGCGCGGTCGAGCGCGTGCACTCGCTGGCCCTCGGTGGGATCGGCGGTGAACGTCATGGCGAGCTCCTCGGGATCGGCCGTTGCGAGCACCGTTGGTGCTCCTGTTCGGCAGGGTAAGGGGCCGCGAATGTTCACGACAAATGGGGGTTACTCAGCGAGTGGGTTGACCCACTTCACATTCGGGAATCGGGCGAAGTCTGTGTCGGCCGAGTAGACCGTGCCACCGAACTCAAGGGCCAGGGCAGCCAGATGCGCATCGTTGACGAGATTGCCGCCGACCCCCGTCGGGACGAGTAGCGATCGGAGGGCCTGCGGATGACGGACGGACGGTTGCAGGACCTGCACCACCGAGGAGCCGAGCCAGGACTCGACCTCCTCCAGGAGGTCGTCGACACGTGCCGGGTACGTCATGAGCCGGGGGGACGACATGACGCGAATGAACGCCAGCAGCACTAGCCAGCTCAGGCCCACGGCTTCGTCACTATTCAGGGCATCGGTCCACCACGTGTGCGCCCGCCGATGAAACGCGGATTGGCTATCAGCCGCATAGATGAGCAGGTTCGCGTCAGGGACGATCATCGACCGCCGCTTCCCCGCGGAGTTTGCCCGTCACATCGCGGAAGTGCTCATCATCCATGTCCGCGACGAGGTCGAGGGCCTTCGTGAGGTCGATGCCCTCACGAAGACCGGAGTTAAAGGTGCGCACAACGATGGGCGTTCGCGCTTCGGGGGTAGCGGACAGGCCCTTGCGCAGGCAGGCGTTCACTACGGACTTGAAGGGGCGCCCCGTTGCTCGAGCGATCTCCTGCAGGGCCATGGCCAGATCATCGTCAAGAGTCAGGGTCGTTCGCATCCGCCCACCCTAGCCTGTGGGCATCAACGCATCAACTTGTGGTGCATCATGATGCCTAGATGAGTCGAGCCACCAGGCCAGCCTCGACGGCCGGCCATTCCTCAGCCGTCACCGAGAACACCACCGTGTCGCGGGCGGACCCGTCCTGCCGGCGCTGATACCGCCGTAGGACGCCCTCGTACGACGCGCCGAGCCGGGCGATGGCCTGCTGGCTGCGCTCATTGCGGATGTCGGTCTTGAGCTGCACTCGACCGAACCCGTGGTCGAAGGCCCAGCGCATCAGGAGCAGCTTGCACACGGGGTTGACGTCGGTACCCCAGGCAGCAGGCGCATACAGCGTGAAGCCGATCTCGAGCCGAGCGTCAACGGGTGAGACCTCGAGATAGGAGCTGGTGCCGACGATGGCACCGTCGCGTTCGATGATCCACATCCACCGACCCTGGCGCGATGCGTCGATGATCGTCTGAAGTACATCGTCCTCCGATTCCGGCCGACCCTTGACGTGCTCCCAGCAGGCATCATGGTCAAGCGCGGTGAACAGCCCCAGCGCGTCGCCTGGCTTGGCCGGACGGACCGTGACGGCGGCGTGCCTCAGGAACGTCGAGGGCTCCGGCGGCCAGACCGCCTTGGGCCACGGCGCGTCATCGGGCCGTGGATCAGTGAGCGGGATGAACCGGTCCGCCTGATCGCGGCCATCGTTCATGACAGCAGATCGTGGATCGCGATCGTCTCGTCGCGATCCTGCCCGACACCGATCGCACTGATACGCGTGCCGGAGATCTCCTCCAGGTAGCGAACGTACGACTGCGCGTTCGCGGGCAGATCATCCACAGAGCGTGCACCAGAAATGTCCTCTGTCCAGCCCGGCAGGTACTCGTAGATCGGCTTCGCGTGGTGGAACTCGGTCTGCGTCATCGGGATCTCGTCATTGCGAACCCCATCAACGTCGTAGGCGACGCAGACCGGGATCTTCTCCCAGCCGGTGAGGACGTCGAGCTTCGTCAGGAAGATGTCAGTGAGGCCGTTGACGCGAGTGGCGAATCGTGCGATCGGCGCATCGAACCAGCCGCAGCGACGCGGGCGGCCGGTGGTGACGCCGCGCTCACCACCGATCGTCCGGAGCTTCTCGCCGTCTTCGTCGAGCAGCTCCGTCGGGAACGGGCCCGAGCCGACGCGCGTCGTGTATGCCTTGAGGATGCCGACGACGCCGGTGATGCGTGTCGGGCCGATGCCGCTGCCCGTCGATGCACCTCCCGCAGTGGGGTTGCTCGACGTGACGAACGGGTAGGTGCCGTGGTCGACATCAAGCAACGTGCCCTGACCACCCTCGAGCAGAACGACTTTGTCGTCATCGAGCGCACGGTTGAGCAGCAGTGCCGTGTCAGCGACGTACGGGCCAAGCACCTCGGCGTACTCGAGCAACTGGTCGGCGATCGCATTCGCATCGAGTGCACGACGGTTGAAGACCTTGACGAGCACATGGTTCTTGCCGTCGAGTGCGCTCTCGACCTTCTGGCGCAGGATCGACTCGTCGAACAGGTCCTGCACGCGGATGCCGATGCGGGCGATCTTGTCGCTGTAGGCCGGGCCGATGCCGCGTCCGGTCGTGCCGATCTTCGCCTTGCCCAGGAAGCGCTCGGTGACCTTGTCGAGGGTGACGTGGTACGGCGTGATGAGGTGAGCATTCGCGCTGATGACCAGCTTCGAGGTGTCGATGCCACGCTCGTTCAGTGCCGCCATCTCCTGCAGCAGCACCGCTGGGTCAATGACCACACCATTGCCGATGACGGGCACCACGGTGGGCGTCAGGATGCCGCTGGGCAGCAGATGAAGGGCGAACTTCTGGTCGCCGATGACGACGGTATGGCCGGCGTTGTTACCGCCCTGGTAGCGAACGACATAGTCCACGCGGCCGCCTAAGAGGTCGGTCGCCTTTCCCTTGCCTTCGTCGCCCCACTGGGCACCGACGAGCACGATTGCTGGCACGTTGGGGAAGCCTACCGGTCAATCGGACATGGCGAGCCGAGTGGCCAGCGCCTGGCCGAGCCGATGCCCCGACAGCCAGGCCGCCTCGACCCGCGGACCGCCCGACCATGCGTCGCCGGCCAGGCCGACGAAGCCGCCCCCGTGCAGCAGGAACGGCTCATCGCTTCCCGCCAGCGGCTTGGCGTAAGTCCAGCGGTGGGCATCGACCCAGGTTGGGTAGTCACGGATCCCGAGCACGCGCTGCACGGCCCCGATCGCGGCCGGGATCACGGCCGCTGCATCGTCCAGATGACGGGCAGACAGCACAGGGTGGACGTGCGCAACCAGCACCGGTGCCTCGTCACCACGACGCATGCCGTCGTCAGCGATCCACGTGATGACGGCGTCGTCATTGACGAAGACGCCATCGAGTACGGGCCACGTGCGCTCCTCGAAGGCACAGGTGACCGCGATCACCGGCTCCCACATTGCAGCCGCGGGCGCACCCGCCAGCAGTCGTGCCGCCTGCGGCTGCGGCATACAGACGGCCACGGCATCCGCTCGCTCGCCGTCGACAGTGGCTCCGCTCGCGTCGCCCGTTACCTCACCTGCCTCGGATTCGAAGACCACCTTCACCGCAGGGTGGAGCAGCGAGGACACGACACTTCGCAGGCCGCCGTCCGCCGCGTATCGCATCGGCCCCGAGCGCACGCCCTCAAGCCCGTGCGGGCCGGCGACGTGGAAGGCATCAGTCCATGGGCGGACGATTCCCTGCGCCATCAAGCCATCGATGGCAACCGTGAAGTCAGGATCGGACAACGTGAAGTACGAGGCACCGATGTCGACCACGCGGCCGTCACTCGCGGCGCCAGTATCGCGCATCGTCCGCGAAGCCATCCGGCCTCCGATGGCATGGCCTCGCTCACGGAGTGTGACGTTGACGCCCGCGGTGGCCAGTGCCGAGGCGCAGGCGACTCCGCTGATTCCAGCGCCGACGACAATCGCGCGCGGCACTAGTCGCGCGGGACGGACGGGTCGCAGTCGTCGATGAAGACACCGATGCGATCGACTTCTTCTGCCTCGCCGATGGCGCCAGCGGCCCGGGCAAGGGAGCGCAGGCAGCGCAGGAAGCCCTGATTCGGCTCGTGGCTCCACGGCACCGGACCGTGGCCCTTCCAGCCGTTGCGGCGCAGCGCGTCGAGCCCGCGGTGGTACCCGACCCGAGCGAAGGCGTAGGACTCGACGATGGCGCTCTCGTCCCAGGCCTGGTCAGCGAGGTCAGCCCAGACGAGTGAGCTCGTCGGGTACGTCCGAACGACGAGGCCGGGATCCACCCCCGCAGCGAGCTCAGCGGCGGCCGGGTCTACCGGCAGCAGAGTGGCGGGCGGGCCGGGGAAGAGGTTCTCACCGATGGTCATGGCCTCAGCCTGTCAACACCGGGAGAAATGCGCGAATCCAGCCCCTCCCGCCCCATCCCTGCCCGTTTGTCCCGCAATACGGGAGAAACGGCCAGGAAACCGGCGCAATCCGCCGTTCCTGACCGTTTCTCCCAGATTCCTGTGCCTCACATGTTCTGAGGCTTACTTCATGCGTGTCCCGGCGGACCGCAGGTCCTGGCAGCCGACGACAACGCGGGCCGACATCCCCGTCTCCGCGAGGCGACCCCAGGCGCGCGGGTCGTACATCTTCTTGTTGCCGACCTCGCCGTCGACCTTCAGGACGCCCGAGTAGTTGGTGAACATGTGGTCGGCAACCGGACGCGTGAACGCGTACTGGGTGTCGGTGTCGATGTTCATCTTCACGACGCCGTAGTCGAGTGCCTCACGGATCTCCGACAGCAGCGATCCCGAGCCGCCATGGAAGACGAGGTCGAACGGCTTGTCCTTGCCGTACTTCGCGCCGACGGCAGTCTGGATGTCGTCGAGCACCTTGGGTGTCAGGACGACGTTGCCGGGCTTGTAGACGCCGTGCACGTTGCCGAACGTCGCGGCAACCATGAAGCGGCCGTTCTCGCCCAGGCCCAGGGCCTCGGCTGTCGCCAGGCCGTCCTCAATCGTGGAGAACAGCTTGGCATCGTGCGATGCCTCGATGCCGTCCTCTTCGCCACCGACAACGCCGATCTCGATCTCGAGGATGATGTTGGCCTTGCGGCACTCCTCGAGCATGCGCTTCGAGATCTCCATGTTCTCCTTCAGCGGCACCGCGGATCCGTCCCACATATGCGACTGGAAGAGCGGCTCGAGGCCCTTGGCCACGCGCTCCTGCGAGACAACGATGAGCGGCTCCATGAAGCCGGGCAGCTTGTCCTTGGGGCAGTGGTCGGTGTGCAGCGCGATATTCACGTCGTAGTGCGCGGCGATCGAGTGCGCGAACTCGGCGAGGGCGGTGGCACCGGCCACCATGCTCTTGACGGTCATACCGGAGGCGAACTCCGCGCCGCCCCAGGAGATCTGCACGATGCCGTCGCTCTCGGCCTCGGCGAAGCCCCGAATGGCGGCGACAATGGTCTGGGACGAGGTGCAGTTGATCGCGGGGTATGCGAACTTGCCGGCCTTGGCTCGGTTGAGCATCTCGGCGTAGACCTCGGGGGATGCGATGGGCATCGGGGACTCCTGCGGCTAGCGGGCGGATGTAAGCGTTGCCATTCTTTCAGAAGTGGGGCCGCGTGTCATCGCCGGAGGTCCCCCGACTACTCCTGAGGCTGTGGCGCCCGCAGGTTGCGGAGCGACGGGAAGAAGAGCGAACCCACGATGGCCACCAGCGTGATTCCGGCCGTGACCAGGAACGCGGTCTGAAGTCCCACCGCCACGACCAGTGGGCCGGCCAGCGCGAGGCCGATCGGGCCGAACATCAGGGAGCCCATGGCGTCGTATGAGCTCACCCGGGCAATGGACTCACGCGGGACATTCGTCTGGAGCGTCGTGAACCACATCACCTGGAACAGTTCGATCGCGAGTCCCCAGAGGAAGGCCGTGAACGCTACGACAGGGAGAGGCAATGCGTAGGCCAGCGACACGAGCCACAGAGGCAGCGCCAGGGTGATGAGCATTCCGTAGAACATCGGCCGGCTGAAGGTGACCTTAGAGCCCACGAATGCCCCGAGCAGCAGCCCGACGGACATGCAAACGAGCACGAAGGCCCAGCCCGAAGCACCCCCGTATTCCTGCAGTGCCAGGACAGGTCCCATGACCTCCTCGGCCGCTCGCAGCGCCATGACAATGACGCTGAAGGCAAGGGTCACGACGACGAACCAGCGGATCGTGATCACCAGTCGCCAGCCATGCGCGAGGTCACCGAGCATCGACTCGCCCGAGTGGTGTGGCTTCGACACCTGCCGGAACGAGAACACCAGGATCCCGGCGACAAGGAACGAGGCCGCGTCAACGGCAATCGCCACTCCCGCCCCGAACGAGGCGACGAGCAGGCCGCCGATCGCGCTGCCCACGATGAGCCCGCCGTTCGAAGCAACGCTCACGTAGGCGTTGGCGGACTGCAGATGCTCGTCCGACTCCACCACGTCGGGGATGAGCCCGGGGAACGCCGGGTACCAGAGCGCCACGAGCGCCCCCGTGATGGGCGCGAGGACCACGAGGATCGGGATCGTCACCGTTCCGGTGATGAACAGGACGGCGATCAAACCTACGACGAGGCTCATCAGCACATCGGTGATGGCGATGATCTTGGCGCTGCCCACGCGGTCTGCGATCACACCGCCGAACGGCAGCAGCAGGACGATCGGGATGGCCTGCGCAGCAAGGACAAGGCTGAGCGAGTTCGGAGTCGTGCCCGGCAGCGCGAGGATCCCGAAGGACAGCGCGATCGGGAAGATCCCGTTGCCGACATTGCTGATCGTTCGCGCTGCGAACAGTCGACGGTAATGCGAATTGCCGGCGAGGGCGCGGCCCGAAGACATCACGTCACCTGGCCGTAGACGTGCCGACGAACCCAGGCATGCATCGCGATTGCCGCAGCAGCACCCACATTGATCGAACGCGTTGAGCCGAACTGCGCGATGGACAGCACCGCGCTGCAGGACTCGCGCGCCATCGGCGTCAGCCCGTCACCCTCCTGCCCGAACACCAGGATGCAGGCTTCCGGCAGATCAGCCGTCTCCAGCGGAACAGCCCCAGGCAGGTTGTCGATGCCGATGAGGGGAAGATCGCGCACCTCAGCCCAAGCAGCAAGGCGCGCCGCGTCCTCGTGGTGGTGGACATGCTGGTAGCGATCGGTCACCATCGCCCCCCGCTTGTTCCAGCGACGGCGTCCCACGATGTGCACCTCTTCGGCGAGAAAGGCATTCGCAGTCCGGACCACGGATCCGATGTTGAAGTCGTGGTCGAAGTTCTCGATGGCCACATGGAAGGGATGACGTCGCTCGTCCAGATCGGCGACGATCGCATCGAGCCGCCAGTAGCGGTAGCGGTCGACCACGTTGCGGCGGTCGCCCTGCTCCAGCAGTTCCGGATCGAGCCGGTCATCCTGTGGCCAGTCCCCGACCCATGGGCCCACGCCCACCAGTACGTCTTCGGGGTCCACCGACATGACGATAGCCTCACCGCCATGCACTCGATAGCCACGGCCGTACTCGCCCTCGGTCCCGATATCCAGGGAACCCTCGAGAACATGGGGGATATCGGCTTCTGGGTTGTTGTGGGCATCATCTTCGCCGAGTGCGGCCTGCTCATCGGCTTCTTCCTGCCCGGCGACTCGCTCCTGTTCATCACCGGCCTGCTGATCGCCAGCGGCACCATCGGCATGAACATCGCGGCTGCGTGCCTGATCCTGTTCATTGCTGCCCTCATCGGCAACATCACGGGGTACTGGATCGGCTACAAGGCCGGGCCATCACTGTTCAACCGACCCAACTCGCGGCTGTTCCGGCAGGAGTACGTCGACAAGACCCACCAGTTCTTCGAGAAGTACGGCGCCCGCGCGATCATCCTGGCTCGCTTCGTGCCGATCGTGCGGACGTTCATCACGGCCACGGCAGGTGTCGGCAAGATGCCCTTCGGGCGCTACCTGACTTTCAGCGCGATCGGTGGCTTCCTCTGGGCCATCGGTGTCACCCTCGCGGGCTACTGGCTCGGCAACATCGAGTTCGTGAAGAAGAACATCGAACTGATCCTCATCGGCATCGTCGTCCTGAGCGTGCTGCCGATCGTCATCGAGTTCATTCGCCACCGGCGCGATCGCACCACCGCCTGACGAGATGGCGATCCAGCGATCCGTCCTCATGGTCGAACTGCTCATGTCCGCCGACCGGGTGATCACTGCGGCCCAGTCGGCAACACCGAGAGCACACAGCAATCAATGGTCCCCCGCCACCATCGTCGGCCACCTGAGTCAGGTGGACACCGAGGTGTGGCTCCCCCGGATCGATCAGATGGTGATTGGCCGGCAAGCAGGGGTGACGCCCACGTTCGCATGGTGGGAGCCCGAGGCGCAGCAGACGCTGGAACGGTACGCGCTCGCCACGGCCGACGATGCTGGCGCCCAACTGCTCGCCAGCCGTACAACGATCCTGCACCGCCTGCGGGAGCTCACCGATGAGGACTGGGACGCTCGCGCCGAACATGAGGCATTCGGCCCGCTGGACATCGAGGGCTTGATGCTGCAGGTGCTCTCACATGACGAGGAGCACCGCGCCTCGATCCTGCTAAGCCAGCCCGAGGTCTGACAGCGAGTAGGCGGCCCGGTACTCCATGCCACGCTCGACGATGGCCGGGCCGGCACCGCGATCGACGATGACAGCAACGCCACAGATGGTCGCGCCGTCCTCGAGCAGAGCGTCAACGGCTGTCAGGACGGACCCACCAGTGGTCGAGGTGTCCTCAACAGCCAGCACCGTGCGTCCGGCCACATTAGGACCTTCGATGCGTCGCTGCAGGCCGTGCTGCTTCTCGCTCTTGCGGACAACGAATGCGTCGAGGAGCTCACCCGAGCGCGCAGCGTCATGCAGCATCGCGGTCGAAACCGGGTCCGCTCCCAACGTCAGGCCGCCGACCGCCGAATACGTCCAGTCAGCAGTCAGCTCGCGCATGACCTGGCCCACCAACGGCGCCGCCACCGCATCGAGGGTGACACGTCGCAGGTCGACGTAGTAGTCGGCCTCACGGCCGCTGGACAGGATGACCTTCCCGCGAACAACGGCCTTCTCGATGATCTGCTCACGCAGCTGGCTCCAGGCTTCACTCGGCATGGCAGCAGCCTAGGGTGTCGGGCGTGACGACGGTCCTGGTGCTGGCTGACGTCACCCCTGTGGACGGGCCCGAGTCGGCTCTGTCGGCGCGTCTGTGTGCAGCCATCAACCTCATCAACCCCGAGCCGCCGCTCGCAATCGTGACCCACGGCGACCTGGCCCTGCTGCTGCCGGCCATTGCCCTGGCTCAGCGAAGTGCCCATCGGCGCACCGCCGAGTACCTGCTTGTCGATCCGGTCCTGCCGCCGGTCACCGATACCTGGCCGGACGCCCCCGTCACGGTCGCATGCGACGACATGTCGTGTGAGGCAGCAATCCAGGGTCGACTACGCGGGTGGACAGTCATCACCATGGACGAACTTCCCGGCTGGCTGCCCGCTGACTAGTCGCGAGCCCCGAATCGCGCATTGCGCTGGCGTGAAGCCGTGGCAATCCGGGCCAGCGACCGCGGACCATGGCGGAGGAAGGCCGAGAAGACCTTGTACTGCGGCCCAGCCACGCTGACAGGCCTGCTACGAGCGACATCGCGCATCGCCTGACTCACGACCTGCGGAACATCGAGCCACATCCACTCCGGCATCGACGTCATGTCGATGCCAGCCCGCTCGTGGAACTCGGTGTGTACGAAGCCCGGACATACCGCCGTGACCCGCACACCCGTGCCGTCGAGCTCCTGCGCGAGGCTCTCGCTGAAGACGGTGACCCAGGCCTTGGCGGCCGAGTACGTGCCACCGGTGATCCAAGAGGCGACGCTGCTGATGTTGATCACCATGCCCGTGCGGCGCTCCACCATCCCCGGGATGGCTGCCCGCGTCAGGCGCATGACCGCAGTGATGAGGACATCGACCATCCGCTGCTCGTCATCGACCGAGCCGGACAGGAAGGAGCGGTTGAGGCCGAATCCGGCGTTGTTGACCAACGCCCCAACAGGGCGACTGGCGTCGGCAAGCCGTTCGGCAACCCGATCCACATCCGCGCGGTCCGTGAGATCAGCGGGCAGTACCTCGCAGGCAATGCCGTAGGCGGATTCCAGCTCGACGGCCAACGCCGACAGACGCACCTCATCGCGGGCCACCAGGACGAGGTTGAAGCCCCGGCGAGCGAATTCCTCGGCGAAACCGCGGCCGATACCCGACGTCGGTCCGGTGATGAGGGCCGTGGGCATGATGCACTCGCTTCCGTCGCCGTTCGGACTCGGGCCACCCCAATCTGGCCGGATCCATCCCCACCAACGTAGCGTGGCCTTGTGAGAGCCCGCCGGATGATCGCGCGTGCCATCGCGATGGCCGTCATCGCGAGTGTGCTGGCGACCCTCACGACCGGCCAGACCGCCACGGCGGCTCCAACCGCCAGCCCCCGCATCGTCAACGGCGACCCCGGCAACGGCGCGGAGTTCCCGTACCTCGTGGCACTCCTGACGGCCGCTCGCGTCGAGGAGGAGGGAGCCTTCCAGGCGCAGTTCTGCGGAGGCACGCTGACGACGCCGACGACGGTGGTGACGGCTGCCCATTGCGTTGTCGACCAGAAGACCGGCAACGTCCTCGCACCGTCAACGATCCTCATCGG
>CAIVQM010000524.1 GCA_903908025.1 uncultured bacterium | reverse complement strand
TGTCGCCAAGGCCTGGGGGAGTCAGTATGCGAAGTCGTCCACAAGCCTCATCGACTTTCAGCGCACGGCGGGCGCAGGCTCGATCCACGTGCTCGTGACGAGTGCGCATGCGAAGCGCAACCCGGACAGCTGGGATGCCCGGCAGGTGGGCGTGCTCGATGGCGTTGCGCTCACCCTGATAGCGGGCGACTACTGCGGCAGGACCTGTGGCGACGATCGCTCTGCATCTGGTGGCGGCGCCAGGAAGTACCCGCGTACGGATGGCACGGTGCCCGTCTACAGCCAGCTCATGCTGCCGTGCCCGAAGGACTGCCCCGCACCGCCCGGTTCCGTCTTCATTCCCAAGGGCCTGGTCCCAGCGGGGACCGTTGTGCGCAAGACGTTCCCCACCGTGCACTCGACCTTCGTCACCAAGGGGCTCGGCCTGCCGGCTTCCCTGTCCGTCTCACGCAACCCGGCCGCGATCGACTACCTGGTGCGCACTGTGTTGAGGCAGTGGCAGGCGGCGGGCGCGCAACTGCTGCCGCGGTCCTGACGAGATATCGGTCAGTCCGACACCTCCAGCCAGATCCCGCCGGTCGGGAACGGCTGCGGGATCGTCAACGGCATGGTGGCAGCAAGTCGCTCGTGGTGGAAGGTGAGCAGGAAGCCGGTAAACAGTCGGATCCGGTAGCGGTTTGATGAGTTGAGCAGTGTGCGAACGGCATACGCCTCGTTCATGGCGACTCCGTCCCGCAGCCAATACTCGGGGTACTCAAACGGGTAGAACACGTCGTGAAAGTGGATCAGCACGCCGGTTGCCAGTCGCGGCAGGACGTCGTCGAGCAGGAATTGGACATCCGAGCCAGCCTTCACCACGTGACTGCTGTCGATGCAGAGGATGTCGTTGGCGTGCAGACCGTCGAACAGGGCGAGCGGTACGTCTTGCACGATGGAGTCGATCAGCAACGACTCCATGTCCTCGCCGACCAGCAGCTCTCTCAGGCGACTCGGATCAGGATCGATGGTCGTGATCTCGACGGTGCTACCGAGGAATCCCTTGTTGACATCGAGCATGAGTGCGGTGCTGAAGCCGCTGCCCACCTCGATGATCCGCCGTGGGCGGAAGCGGCGCATCATGAGAGCAAGGAAGACGGCGTCCGCGTAGGTGAACCACGTGTTCGCGAGGTCGAACCGCCCAGGTGACGCGCTGTTCTCCAGGTCGAGGTCCGAGTAGAACGGGAGCAGTCCGTCGAGGAGGCGCAGTTGCTCCGGCTCGCGCAGGTCTATACCGGGCAGTGTGCGGGGCCGGGCCGCAGCCCGTAGCAAGGCTCGGTCGATGTCGGCTGCCGTCGGTAGCGGTGAGGATGGATGGGCGGCAGGCACGGCGAGCGGCGTGTCAGTCATCTGGCGCTCCTCCGTGTCGGGCTTCTGCACCCACGATGCCACGACTCGGGGAGCGCCGGCTATTCACAGGGCAACGGGGAGGGTCACGCGTTAGCGTCGGCACATGTGCACCGATCTTCGGCTGGTCCGGCTGGCCGACCTCCATGTGTCAGGGCGAACTCTTGACTTCGCCTACGAACTCGGTTCGACCGTGCAGGTCGTACCGCGGGGGCAGGAGTGGTCGGCGACAACGACCGCGGGTGGAGCGGCCCCGCTGACGTGGACGAACGGAGTCGGCTTCGTTGCGATGACCGCTTTCGGATTCGATCAGTACTTCGTCGACGGGCTGAACGAGGCGGGCCTGTCTGTCGGCACGCTGTGGCTGCCGGAGACGACCCTGCCGACGACGGCACCGAGCGACGGAGCGGCTGCGCTCGACTTCATCAATCTCGCCGGGTGGCTGCTCGGAACGTGCAACACCGTGGCAGATGTGAAGGCGGCCCTCGGCACGGTGCAGATCTGGAATGCGCCGGTGAAGGACCTGTGGCCTGCGGGCCGCGCCGTGCCACCTCGGATCGCGCCGCTCATGGACTGGGCGTTCACGGAGCACCTGGCCATCCACGATGCGCATGGCGGCGATCTCGTTGTCGAGTTCGTCGATGGTGGTATGCAGGTGCACGACAACGTCGTTGGCGTCCTGACGAACTCGCCCGTCTACCCGTGGCACATCACGAACCTGCGCAACTACATCGGACTGACCAATGTCGAGTCTCAGACGTACAACCTGATGGGTATGCCGGTCACGGGGACGGGCAACGGCACGGGGCTGATCGGACTGCCGGGTGATGTGACCCCGCCGTCGCGCTTCGTTCGCGCCACGGTGCTAAGCCAGGTCGCGTCCTCGGCCACGGATTCGCGCGATGCCATCAACCAGGCCTTCCACTCGCTGGACCTGGTGAGCGTCCCGCGGCACCTGGCCGCCTCGGGGGACTACACCCAGTGGTACGTGGCACGCGATCACGACAACCGCGTCTACTACGTGCGCAGCTATGACGGCTGGACGACCGACGTGCATGACCTGGGCGGCCTCGGGGTGGCGAATCCGGGGCCTCAGCAGAGCCTGCCGTTGCCGGGGAGGTAGGCCCGGAATCGGGTGTAGACGGACGAACCGGCCGCTGATCGAACAAATGTTGCGCGACTCGCCGGGGTCGGCATGCAATTTGCAAGGAAATCCGGCATTATCTGCACAGCAAGCCCCTGCTGTCTCCCCCGTCGGCAGGGGCTTGTTCATGTCCCCTGTCGGGGGGACTTTTGGGGCTGGCCATGATCCCGGCATTGCGTCAGGATGCGATCGGCGGCTCCACTGCGGGGGTGTGGAGCCGCCAAAACTGTCTTGAGGGATACCGTTCGCGCGTGCCGCCTTCCGCCCAGCCCCTGGCTCTTGAGTCCACTCACATCGATATTCCGGCTGATGTGCTCGTCGATCTGAGCGACCGACTGGCTCGCACTCGCTGGTTCGATGGCATCGACGGCTCCGGCTGGGACTACGGCACCGACATCACCTACTTGCGCGAACTATGCGAGTACTGGCGCTCTGGGTTCGACTGGCCGGCCGTGCAGGAGCGCCTCAACGCCTTCGACCAGGTGGTCACGCACGTCGACGGCCAGCGCCTGCACGCTTTCCACCAGCGGTCGCCCCGGCCCGACGCCACTCCGCTCCTGCTCATCCACGGCTGGCCCGGGTCGGTCATCGAGTTCATCGACGTCATTGGCCCGCTCTCCGACCCCGCGGCGTGCGGGGCCCCGGATGCACCGGCGTTCCATGTCGTCTGCCCGTCGATTCCCGGCTATGGGTTCTCCGGACCGACGTCCGAGCGTGGCTGGAACGTGCGGCGCATCTCGTCGGCATTCGACGACCTGATGCATGCACTCGGCCACGACCACTACGCGGCAGCGGGCGGCGACTGGGGTTCGAACATCGCGACCGACCTTGCGCGATCCGATCGTTCAGGCAGCCTGACGGCTCTGCACCTGACGATGCCGACGGGCCTGCCGCCTGCGGCCGGGGAGGTCGAGGAACTCGACGAGTTCGAGCGTCAGGGCCTGGCCGACTGGGACCGCGCTGTGGCGACCGGGCGCGTCAACCACGTAGGGACGAACACGCATCGACCGCACACGATGACCGTGGCGATGAACGACTCGCCCGCGGGGCTGCTGTCGTGGCTGCTCGACATGTGCCGGTCGTTCACCGTGATGGACGGCGATGTCGAGGACGCGCTCACACGCGACCAGCTGCTCGCCAACGCCACGATCTACTGGGCCACCGGCACGATCGCATCAGCCTGCCGCCTCTACTGGGAGTGGGCGGAGCAGAAGCGCAACGATCCGAACCCGCCCTGGGTCACGGTGCCGACATCGGTATCCATCTTCCCGACGGATGTCCGCCGGTGGCCGCGATCCTGGGCGGAGCGCAGTCTCAACATCGTTGATTGGGAGGTCATGCCGGCGGGCGGTCACTTCGGATCGTGGGAGCAGCCGGAGCTGTTCGTGTCTGCGGTCCGACGGGCGCTGTCGTCGTGACGGGACAGTGAACGGCAGGATGCACCTGTGCCCGTGATCCGAGTCGTCGACGCTGCCGACGACCGGCTCGCCGACTACCTGGGGCTGACCGACGTCGCCCTGCGCTCGCGGCACGAGCCGGCGAAGGGCCTGTACATCGCGGAGAGTTCGTCCGTCATCCGGCGAGCCCTCGATGCCGGCCACCGCCCGCGGTCATTCCTGATGGCGGAGAAGTGGCTCCCGGACATGGCCGACGTGCTCGAATCCTCGGGAGCCGGTGAGGACGGGGACGTGCCGGTCTTCGTCGCCGACGAAGGCATGCTGCGCGACATCACCGGCTTCCACCTGCATCGGGGTTCGCTGGCGGCGATGCATCGTCCGCCCTTGGCGAGCGTGACCGACCTGCTCGCGCACGCGCGCGGCGACGAGCCGGCCCGTCGGATCGTGATCCTCGAGGACATCGTCGACCACACGAATGTGGGTGCCATCTTCCGCTCGGTGGCGGGACTCGGGGCGGATGCCGTGCTCGTGACACCCCGCTGTGCTGATCCGCTCTACCGACGCAGCGTGCGCGTCTCGATGGGGACGGTGTTCCAGGTGCCGTGGACGCGGCTGGTCTCGTGGCCGGAGGATCTCGACCTGCTTCGGGCAGAGGGCTTCACCATCGCGGCGCTGGCGCTCACCCCCAATGCCGTGTCACTCGATGACTTCGCTGCTGCGCCACCCGAGCGGGTGGCTCTCGTCCTGGGCACCGAGGGCGACGGGCTCAGCGCCGGAGCGATCTCCGCAGCCGACCTGTGTGTGCGCATCCCCATGCAGGGAGGCGTCGACTCGCTCAACGTGGCGGCCGCATCGGCTGTTGCGGTGTGGGCGCTGCGCTGACTCTCAGCCGGTGGAGAGCAGGGCATCCAGCGTGCGGTTGCGGAACTTGCCGGTCGGGTCCATCCGCTCAACGAGGGCGACGAAATCGGCGAACCGCGGGTAGCGGGTGGTGATCGAGGCCGCGCTGGCGTCATAGAGCTTCCCCCAGTGTGGGCGTCCGCCGCGGTCTGCGAAGAAGGCGTCGAGATCCGGGAGCAGACCGAGGACCTCGGGTCGACGCTGCCACGTGAAGTGGATGCCGACCGTGTCACGGCCGTAGGCGCCGCTGAGCCACAGATCGTCCGCACACATCGTGCGGATCTCCGAGACGTGCAGGAGTGGGTGGATTCGCGGTGCAAGGACCTCGAGATCGCGAAGGATGGCGATTGCTCGGTCGCGCGGCACGAGGTACTCGGTCTGCAGTTCGTCACCCGAGCTCGGAGTGAAGTCGAGCCGGAAGTGCGGCAGTCGCTCGTGCCACGGTCCGGCGACGCCACCCTGCTCGGTGCAGTGGATGGCATCGTGGCCGGGCAGCGGGTGACGCTTGCCGTCTGCCAGCGTGCCGTCGAGGATTCCCGGCTCTAGCCATTCGCCGTCCGTGTCGCCGCGGCGCTTCATCCACACCTGCCCGACCAGGCCGGGTGCCCAGCAGGTGAAGAAGCTGACGCTGTAGGCGCTGCCGAACGTGGTGTCGAAGTCGGCCAGCAGTGCGGCATGGCTTACGTCGTCGAAGACGTACTGCCGGATATCGAAGGCGGGCTCGATGGCGAGGTCGACGGTGGTGACCACCCCGAGGGCCCCCAGTGAGACGATCGTCCCGGCGAATCCGTCGGGGTCTGTTTCAGCGGACAGGCGCGCGAGGTCGCCTGTCGCGGTGACAATTTCGAGGCCGCGCACGGATGCAGACAGCGTTGGGTTGCGGTCTCCGGAGCCATGCGTGCCGGTGGCAATCGTGCCGGCGACGGAGATGTGCCCGAGGGATGCCATGTTGTGGACCGCCCACCCGCGCTCGTGCAGGAGGCGGGCCGCCTCGCCGTAGCGCATCCCGGCGGAGACGCGTGCGACGTCGTGGCTCGCGTCGATCTCGATTCCGCGCGGAAGGCCCGCAACCGACACGTGGATGCCGGTGGTGTCGGCGATGTCGTTGAAGGAGTGCGCCGTTCCCAGGGCGCGGATCCGGTCGCTCGATGCGACCAGCGCCTGCAGGTCGCCCAGCGTCTGAGGCTTGTCAATGGATGCTGCGGTGAACTCAACGTGCTGGGACCAGTTGCGCACGGCGATCAGCCTTCCGTCGTTGCTGCTCGTGGAGCTCGCAGGACGGCGAGCAGGGCGAGAACAACGGCCGTCAGCAGACCAGTGATCCGAAGCGTCTGCGCGATGATGGCAACCGGTTCGCCCGTGACCAATTGCGTTGCGGACCACGGGTAGACGACCTGCGTCAGCAGCGAGACACCGATCACGAGGGTGACGACGAGTCGTTGGCGCGATGCGGCGTTGGTCAGGGCCACGGCGGCGAGCCCGACGAGCCAGACGTTGAACTGCGGGGAATAGACGCGACTGGTCGCGACCGCAACCAGCATCACCGTGAGAGCGACATCCCCTGCCGGCACCGACTCCAGCCGCCCGGACAGCCTCGCCCACGCCAGCACGGCGAACAGCGCCAGCCCCGTCGCGGTCATGGCGAGACCGACGGCTTCCGTCCCCTGCATGAGCACCTGGATCGATCCGTACTTCAGCCCGAAGGCGACCTGGCCGCCGAACAGGGTGAAGAGTTCGTAGGGGAGGGCGCCGACCGATTCGACCTGCAATCCTCGGGCCTGCTGGTTGCCGATGAACGACAGGCTGTTGTCGGTCAGGATCCCGAACGCCGCGAGAACCACGACGGCGGTTGCGATGAAGGCGAGTACCCCGCGGGTGAGCGAGCGGCGGGGCAGGACGAACAGCATGAGCGCTGGCCACACCTTGACCGTCAGCCCCAGGGCGGTACTCATCCCGGAGAGCGCCGGACGGGCGACGAGCAGGACCGCTCCGACGGCGAACATCGTCGGCACGACGTCGAACCGCACCATCATGATCGAGCCCACGATCAGCCCGGCGAGCGCCCAGATCCACAGCCCGCGCCACGACGAGTCGGCGCGACGGGCATGGGCCCACATGAGGGCGGCCATGATGGCGGCATCAGCAGCCAGGATGACAAGGGTGAAGGCCCAGCGGAAATCGATGGGGATGGCTCCCGCGATGAGGAACACCGGCGCGATACCGGGCGGGTACTGCCACGTGGGATCGCCCGTGGGGAACATGCCGTCCTGCAGGTGAGGGAGCCAGGCCGCGTAGATATCGAGGTCGTTGAGCATCCATGGCGTCATGTCGACGGACACCAACGCAAACGCGCGGGACGCCACCCAGACGACCGCGATGACCGCGTACAGCGCCCACTCGGGACTGCGCTGCTGCGTCGATGGGCTCACCGGACGGACTCCCCAGGCTCGGTGGGGCGAGCATAGTGAGCGAGTAATGGTGGCCCGACGTTCCCGCGCGTTCAGGGCGGCCGGTCCCTGCGTTGGATAGCGTGTTGCCGAGGATTTCGGGCGTGGTGGCGGGAGGGACGGCGTGGCGAGGCTGCGTGATCTGTTCCTGTGGGCGTGCCTGTGGATCGTCTACCTGCTCGTCATGGCGCCGCTCATCGTGTCGGAGCAGGGGATCGCGATCGTGTGGGTGGGCGGGGGCCTGGCCGCTGGCCTCCTTGTCGTACTGCCACGGAGGCGCTGGTGGCCTCTGCTGGTGCCGACAGCCGTGGGCCTCGCGCTCGGGTACGCATGGCTCGACCTGCCGGCCTGGTTCGTCGGCCTGCAGGTGGGCGTCGATCTGCTGGCCATCCTCGGTTACGCGTGGATCATCCGACGGAACCGTCGGGACCACTCCGGCCTGGGCGCCGATGTGCCGTGGGTGGCCCTGACGGCGATCGCTGCGTCGGCGATCCGGCTCCTGCCGGTGGTCGTCGTTGCAGCGGCCGGCAGCGCGCTCGGCGGCGATTACGGCGGCGGAGCGCTCGCTGAGGTCGGCCTGAGCACCATGGTCGGACTGATCGCCGGCTCTGCGACGGTCCTTGGCCTGTACCGGTGGCGTTGGACGGCGCTGCGCCCCCCTGAGAGCCGTGAGCTGATCCTGGGAGGCGTGGTCCTTGTCTGCGTCCTGCTGCTCATCTTCTTCTCACCCTTCGGGACCCTGGTGCCCGGCTCCCAGTACCTCGTGCTGCCCTTGCTGATCGCCGCTGCCGTTCGCTACCCCGTTCCGCTGACGGCTTCCCTCACGGGTCTCACGGTGCTGGCAGTGTCCATCTCCGCGTCGCTGGAGACCGGCGTGTACGACTTGTCGGTGCCGATGACGGCAAGTGACGTCTTCGCGATCCAGATGTACCTGCTGGTGCTGACGGTGTCGGTCTTCGTGCTGGCATCGGTGGTCAGCGAGCGACGGGAGATCGAGGGCGCCATCGTCCGGTCATCGGCCATGCTGGGGGCCGTCTTCCGGGAGTCTCCCGTGCCCGCCGCCTGGGTGACCCTGCCGCCGGACTCCTATCCGGTCATCAGGGAGGCGAACCCGGCCTTCCTCGCCCTCGTGGGGCTGCCCGGTGACGAGGTGCGCGGCGTACGCCTGTCCGCACTCCTGACGCCCGCACAACCGATCGGTATCCCGGACCTCGACTCTGGTCGCGACATGCACGCGATGAGTCGGGATGGTTCGGTGCGCTGGCTGCGGCCGACGCTGTCGAGGAGGTTCTCGGAGCCGGGTGCTCCCGCCACCGAGGGCTCGGGCGACGGTGCTGAGGAGTTCGCGGTCCTCGTGCTGGAGGACGTCACCGCCGACCGGGTCTCGGAGGAGCTTCTGCGGCAGCAGGCTCGGCGCGACAGCCTCACCGGACTGCCCAACCGCGCCGCGCTCGTCGAGCGCCTCGAGACCGCGCTGGCCGATGTCTCGGATGCGCCGGTCGGGCTGCTGATCCTCGACATCGACGACCTGAAGGTCGTGAACAACGGGCTGGGGCACTTGGTGGGTGACCAGTTGATCATCCAGATGGCTCAGCGCTTCGCCGAGGTGCTCGCACCTCGCGACTTCCTGGTGCGGACGGGTGGTGATGAGTTCGCCGT
>CAIVQM010000523.1 GCA_903908025.1 uncultured bacterium | reverse complement strand
TGATCCCAAACGGGTCGCGCGCCAGCACCAATCTCTGCCGCGGACTGTCGTAGATGGCCAGAGCGAACATGCCGCGAAGCTGACGGAACATCGCGGGGAGACTCAGATGCCCACCCGCCTCGTAGAGCTGCAGGACTGCCTCGGTATCGCACCGGGTGCGAAACTGACTGCCGTGCCGCGCCAGGTCCTCGGTGAGTTCTCGAGCGTTGTAGATCTCGCCGTTGCAGGCGATGCCCACTCGCTCGTCCCCCGACCACATGGGTTGATGGCCGCCGGCAACGTCGATGATCGACAGACGCGTCGCGCCGAATGCGAGAGCCTGGCCCACGAACTCACCGGAATCATCCGGACCGCGATGGGTGATGGCCCGCAGCATCGGTGTCAGGAGGGCAGCCGTTCGCTCGGGGGGGCCCAGAACGCCAGCGATCCCGCACATGAGTGCTCATTCTTACCCACTGAGGGAGCCGTGCGAATTCACACTCTCGTTGCGCCCTCATTTCGCCGTGGTGCGCAGCAGCACGGCGTTGTCCAACTCGAGGTCGGGACCCCACACGAGCTTCGCTGACGGGTCCCAGCTGATGGTGTTGTAGCCCTCCTTCACTCCGACCTCCTGCGGTGTGTAAACCGTGGCCGGTGACCAGCCCTTGGGTGACCAGTTGGTCGTGGACCACTTGCGAGGCGTGGCGATGGTGGAGGACGTGCAGTCGACAAGTGGGTTGCTCGAGGTGACGCACGAGGGGTTCAGTGGTGCCGTGTTCAGGACCAGGACCTTCCAGGAGGCGCCGGTTGCGGCGATGATCTTCCCGGACGTGTTGTCGCGGATCTGGGCGATCAGGCCGGCATCGCCGATCTGCTGCTTGGGGGTACCGATGTACTCCAGACCCGATGCGTTCTCGGTGAAGTCCCTGCCCATGATCCCGATGACCAGGGGATAGGTCGCCGTGAAGGTGATCGTCTCGGCGTTGAAGGATCGCTCGGTGGTGATCGGGATGGAGTCCTCGCCCACCTTACGGCCGTTGACGTAGAGGGCGAACCAGTTGTCGGCCCACACCTCAGCGGTGAACGAGGCGGTTCGCGGCTTCGCCTGTGCCGATGTGACCGGCAGCGTGACGACGCCGATCGCCACGGCTGCGGCCAGGGCTATGCGGATAGGGGCGCGCACGCTATCTCCTCGTGTAGGTCTCGGACGACGTCTGTCCGGACGGATCGGTGAACGTCATCGAGACGGACTGCAGGGTCGCGGTGTAGTCGACGTGATAGGCGCCGCCGCCGAGTGTGTAGGTGAGGGCGAAGTCCGATGGTCCACTCCGGGCGAAGTTGGTGATCTTGGCACCGGGCAGTGGCTTGCCGTCGGCACGGAACGGACGTAGGTACGGCTGCGGGTCGACCTGCCCGTCCTTGACCGTGACGACTCCGCGCATGCCGCCATTGATGTACGGGTAGGACGTGGTGCCGTGGTAGTGATAAGTGCCCTTGTAGTCGTGCCCGTTGTACTGGTCGAGCTTGCGCATGGGTGAGCCATCCGGCTCGACTGCGCCGTAGAGCAGGTAGCCATCGAGTGCATACGCGATCGGCTTCGTCGCGCCCACCGTCTTCGACAGGTGCAGGGGAGCAGCGTGGTAGTGGTAGTCGTCAGCGCGACCGCAGTGACCGCCCCACTCGTCAAGCTCACCGATCTCCGCGGAGATCTCGCCGCGATTGTTCTTCGCATTGAAGATCGGGATGCCATCGACGGCCAGGGCGATCGCCCCGCGGAACAGGTTGTCGGTCGCGGAGACGGGGTTCGCGGCGCGCTTGGGATGCACGGGGATCCGCCACGCGTTCGATCCGGTGTAGGGCTGTGGTGCGGGCACCTGCTGCTGCCAGCTGGTGATGCCGACCATCATGTTGTGCGGGGGCAGCCCATTGCTCTCGACCAGGTAGTACTTCCCGGACCGCAGCGTGCGGACCGATGACGCGAAGGCACTGAACCCGGGGAGCTTCACCACCGTCTCAGCAGCCTGGGCCGTCGTCGCCGGCCCGACGAGGGCTCCGGTGATCAGGGCACCGAATCCCAGGGCGCCGGCCTGCAGCAGCCTTCGCCGACTGATCTCGCTATGGCTATCGGCTGTATGTGACATCAAGCACCGCCTTCGACAGGGTGATCGTGGAGATGGCAGCGAGCAGGGCGTCTCGGGTCACGGATGCCGTGGACGCCTTGGGCAGCTTGGGTGCTCGAGAAAGGGCATAGACGGTGATCGTGTAGGTCTTCTCGCCCGGTCCCTTCGAGCACGGCGGGGTGTAGCCGATCTCACGATTCACGCTGTTGCCACCGAGGTAGCCGATGTTCGTTGCACCTGCTGCCACATTGCGGGTCTTCGCCGGGATTCCCCAGTCGAGCCAGTACCAGTGATGTCCGCCCTCTGGCGGGAGGTGGTCCATCACGATGGCGTCATGAACCGGATACTCATTGCGGGCACCCAGACCCTGTGCCTGATGGCTCTCGCCAGTCC
>CAIVQM010000522.1 GCA_903908025.1 uncultured bacterium | reverse complement strand
CGTCACCGATGCCCGCATCGATCGTCCTCGAGGTCACCGACCCGGTCTACGACGAATCCGCACGCACCCTGTCCTTCACTGCGACCCGGCTGCACCGTGAACCGGACCCCCATCCCGATAGCGTCGAATCGGTCTCCCTGCCCAACATCCAGACACCCGCGACCTTCATCAGCGGAGCGCTCTTCATCGACGGCGCCGAAGACCAGGCAGTGTCCGAGTCGACCGAGTCCGATCCTGCTGCGACCAGTCCTGTGCCCAATGTCGAAGCCAGCGCTGACGCGGCTGACCCTTCTCTTGTCCCCGTAGCCCCGGACGGAAGCGAGAGCCCCGCGCCGATACTTGGTGCGGCGGCACCTAGCTACCGCATCGGTGACACCGGTCCAGGTGGCGGCATCGTGTTCTACGACGCCGGATCCCGGCAGCCCTGGGGCCGCTATCTGGAGGCAGCGCCCTTCCGTTGGAACAGCACCCCACGGGACATGTACACGCGCTGGTGTGATCAGTATTCCCAGGTAGCGACGTCGAACGCGATCGGCGCCGGCGCGGCCAACACCTTCGCGATGCTCGCCGCCTGCTCATCGGGTGCGGCGACCACCGCCCGCAGCTACACCGGCGGCGGGAAGGACGATTGGTTCCTGCCCTCGAAGGATGACCTGAACGCCCTGTGGGAGCAGGAGGCGAGTACGGGCGCGGGCACGTATGGCAACCATTGGAGTTCCTCGCAGTACGCCACGAACTACGCATGGAACCAGGCTTTCTCCACTGGCGATCAAAGCGCCTACTTCGCCAAGCTCAACTCAGGATACGTCCGGCCAGTACGTGCCTTCTCCTAGGCCGGCACGCTCTCAGACGCGAATGACGTCGAGCCCGGGGATCCCGTCGTAGTCACGGTCTTGCGTCGCGACCGGGACACCGAGGGTGAGCGCGGTCGCAGCGATCCAGGAGTCATTCACCCCGACGCGCTGACCGGACTCGCGCAGTGACGCGCGCAATCGCGCCCAGGTCTCGGCAATCGACGTGTCGATACCGATCGCGTCGAGCAGCATCGCCCGTGACAGGGTGGCCAGTCGACGGTCGCGCTGCTCGACATCACCTGCGACCAGCACACCTGCGCGCAGTTCACCGACGGTGATGACGGAGATCGCGAGTTCATCCGGGAGGGCCGACACATCAACGGAGCGCCCGCTCTCGCGTGCGATGAAGACGCTGGTGTCAGCGATCGCACGGGTCACGGCCATGGCAGGTCATCCGTGGTGTCGCCAGCAAGGTCCGCCAGATCGGCGGTGAGCCCGGCATCCGACTGATCGCCGAGGACGAACTCGATGAATCGCGAACGGGGCATCCACCTCGCGGTCCGCAGGTGCGGCACCAGATCCGCGACTGGCCGACCGCTCGCCGTGATGGTGATGGTCTCCCCGCCGTCGACCCGGTCAAGCAGCCCACGCACGTTGTTGCGGAGTTCACGAGCGGCGACCTCGGTCATGCCGCGATCGTAGCATTTGTGCGACATCGGCCAGTTCCAGCAGCAGAGCTCGACACCGTCCCTTCCCGAGCGGTCCGTTGTGGCTGGGCTGACGGGGGTGGAGTCGACCACGGCGGGCCGTTCGGCAGGGAGAGGGTGGGCCGGAGGGGAGACCGTCGGCATCAGGCCCTGGGCCGGGGTGGCAGTCGCCAGCCCCCGGCCTCCTCGACGACCAGCCCCTTCGCCCCGAGCACGCCGACGGCCGCCATGACGTCAGCTGAGGAGAGGCCGGCCGAGCGGACGAGCGCGTCCAGTCCGATACCGCCGCGAGCCGGCAGGGCATCGAGCACGACTCGTTCACGAGCGCCCAGCGCGTCCCGGGCCGTTCGATCGCCGGCCCGGGCAGGCAGTCCCTGCCCAAGGTCCAGCAGGTCGAGCAATTCCGAGACGTCACCGACGAGGATCGCGTCACCGTCGCTGATCATCCGATGGCAGCCCGCCGACGCGGCTGACGTCACCGGGCCGGGAACCGCCAGCACGGGCCGGTTCATGGCTGCCGCCGCATGCGCCGTGGACGCGGTGCCCGACCGGACCGCTGCCTCGATGACGAGGGTCGCCCGGCCGAGGGCGGCGATGATTCGATTACGGGACAGGAACCGCTGGCGCCGTACCGACTCACCCGGCGGTGTCTCGCTGATGACGAGCCCCTGATCTGCGATCCGCGCGATCAGGGCCGTGTGCGCACGCGGATAGGGCACGTCGACGCCGCCGGCAAGCACCGCGACCGTGGTGCCGTCGGCGGCAAGCGCACCTCGGTGAGCCGCAGCGTCGATGCCATAAGCCGCACCGGACAACACGCACCACTGAGCAGATGCCAGGTCGGCGGACCAGGATCGGGCGATGTCCTCGCCGTAAGCCGTGCATGCTCTGGCACCGACGACCGCGAGCGAGCGCAGCGCGAGTAGCCGCAGGTCGGCCGCCCCGATTGCCCAGAGGGCAAGTGGCGTCTGGTCGCCGAGGGCATTGATCTGCGTCGGCCATTCGCGATCGTGGCGCGTGATGATGCGAGCACCGCATCGGTCCGCACGTTCGGCGGCCCGGCGGATATCGAAACCTGCAAGTCGCGCCGTCAAGCCATCACCATGGCGAAGGCCCGTGTGACCGTCAGTGATCAGACGGAGCAGCCCCACCGCACCATTCCGGGCCAGCAGTCGTCCGGCAGCCGCATCCCCCGGCTCGATGCAGTGCGCGAGCGCGATCAGGGCGTCCCGCTCGCTCATGATGTCCATGACGTGCCAGCTCCACGTAGCCCGAGGGCCACCGCAATGTCATCGACCCCCGGCCGCTCGCGACCGGCCAGATCGGCGACGGTCCAAGCCATGCGCAGGATGCGGTCAGGACCACGCAGATTCGCTGAGCGCCGCTCCACGGAATGCAGCAGTTCAGCACCCTGCGCATCCGGTCGCCACGTGCGGCGCAACTCCCCCGCCGGGATCGCTGCGTTGACCTGCCACTGCTCGCCCGCGAATCGCCGTGCACTTCGCTCCCGCGCAACCTGCACGCGCGCGCGTACGTGCTCGGTGGCCTCGGCATCGCCTGGCATCGCCAGCTCAGCATCACTGGGCCGGGCCAAGGCAATGCGAATATCAACGCGATCCATCAGCGGTCCGGAGAGTCTCGCTGCATAGCGACGTACGACCGATGGCGGACACGAGCATTCGATGCCACGCCCGGCCCGCTGACCGCAGGGACACGGGTTCGCCGCCATCACGAGTTGGAACCGCGCGGGCAGCCGGCCGCTCCAGCCACTGCGCGAAAGCGAGATCCAACCCGACTCCAGCGGCTGCCGCAGTCCTTCCAGCGCTGGCCGGGCGAACTCCGGCGCCTCGTCGAGGAACAGCACGCCGTGGTGAGACATGGTGACGGCACCGGGAGCCACCCGGGAGCCGTGGACCGAGCCCAGCAGCGCAGCGGCCGAGGCCGAGTGGTGCGGCGCACCCATCGGCGGGTGCCGGTAGTCGGTATCGGCCCGCGGCATCCCTGCCACGCCGTGCACCGCCGCAACCTCGAGCGCTGCCTCATCATCCAGATCTGGCAGCAGGCCCGGCAGTCTTTCTGCCAGCAGAGTCTTTCCGACGCCAGGCGGGCCGATCATCGCGATGTGGTGGCCACCGGCTGCGGCGACCTCCAGCGCCAACCTCCCCTGCGCATGGCCGCGCACATCGCGCAGGTCCGGGCGATCACGGACCGGACCGTCGTTCGCGGGCAGGGCAGGCATCGTCACTGCATCGGGGCATTCGCCCGTCAGCACCGCCACCACCTGCGCGAGATGGTCAGCGACGGTCACCTGAACCCCCGACAGCCGTGACATCTCCACGGCACTTGCCGACGGCACAACGATGCGGTCGATGCCGGCCCGACGCGCTGCCAGCGCACCGGCGAGTGCTCCGCGAGTCGGACGGAGTTGGCCGTCCAGCCCGAGCTCGCCGATGAAGATCGTCGACTGCAGGTCGACCTTGGGCAACTGATCACTGGCTGCCAGCACCCCGATGGCGATCGGCAAGTCGAGACCGGCCCCGTGCTTGCGCACTTCCGCAGGAGACAGGCTGATGGTGATGCGCCGGTTGGGCCAGGTCTTGCCGATCCCATCGATGGCGCACCGCGCCCGCGATCGCGACTCTGTCACCGAGGTATCCGGCAGTCCGACGACGCCCACACTCGGCAACCCGTCGGAGATGTCGACCTCAACGCTCACCATGGCGCCCGTCACTCCGGACAGAACGACGCCGTTGACCTTTGCCAGGCCCACGGGTCGCTACACCCCGCGCAGGTGCTGCAGCACCGGCTGACCGACGAGCGGCTGCACAATGCCGATCACATCGAAGCGGATCTCGGGCACATGCAGCTGCTGCTCGTCGAGCCATCGCAGTGCCAGTTCGCGCAGCCGACGGATCTTGCGTGGCCCGACTGCATCGAGCGGCGACCCGTACGCCGTGCTTCGTCGCGTCTTGACCTCGCAGATCACCAACGCGGAACCATCCCGCGCGATGACGTCGAGCTCACCCGTCGGACAGCGCCAGTTCCGCGCAAGAATCGTGAGGCCCTGCCGTCGCAGGTGCTCGACCGCGAGGTCCTCGCCGTACCTTCCGAGTGCATCCTTTGCGTGCACCATGCCCACCCCCTGGTGGGACAGTGCCGCAGAGCGGTGTCGCCGTCACCGGGCCGACGCCGACCTGTGGACCGCTGCCGCGCGCGCACGGCCCTGTGGACGAAGGGGCCGATCAGCCGGTCTCGGCCTCCAGCTGGGCACGCGCTTCCTCAAGAGCGGCCTTGCCCGCAGCATCGAGCACCGGGAACTTCGGGTCGATCGCCATGAGGGCGTGGGCGAGGATCGCGGACACGCAGATCCGGGCGAACCACTTGCGATCAGCGGGGACGACGTACCACGGCGCCCACTCGGTGCTCGTGTGCGACAGCATCTGCGAGTACGCCTCCTGGTATTCATCCCAGTACTGCCGTTCGCGTGCATCGGCCGCGGAGAACTTCCAGTTCTTCTCCGGCTCGTTGACCCGCTCGAGGAACCGCTTGCGCTGCTCGTCCTTCGACAGGTTCAAGAAGACCTTGAGGACGATGAACCCGTTGTCGACGAGGTAGCGCTCCCAGTCGTTGATCTCGCGGTAGCGCCGCTTCCACACGTCCTCGCCCCGCGCCGACTCCGGCAGTCGCTGGTTCGTCAGAATCGAGGGGTGCACCCGCACGACGAGCACTTCCTCGTAGTAGGAGCGGTTGAAGATGCCGATGTCGCCACGGGCCGGCAGGTTTCGGGCGCAACGCCACAGGTAGTCATGATCCAGTTCCTCGGCCGACGGGGCCTTGTAGCTCGTGACGTGGACACCCTGCGGATTGACGCCGCTCATGACGTGACGGATCGTGCCGTCCTTGCCGGCCGCGTCCAGGGCCTGCAGGCACAGCAGCACCGCATAGGTGTCCTGCGCCGCGAGCCGTTCCTGGTATTCGGCAAGGACCTCGACACCGCGTTGCAGGAGACCCTCGCCGTCCTCCTTGGTGAGGAAGTCAGCCTTGTATTCCGGATCGAAATCACGGGACAGGACGACGTGACGTCCCGGCTCGACCCGCAACGGCTCGATGAATGCGGCCAGCGTCTTCATCCGATCATCAGCCATGGCTGCTCCTCTAGTCCGAACCTGGAACCAACGCTAGTCCGGGGTTCCCGGCCGCGCCCGTTCATAAGTAACCGCTGTTGACATAAACATTGACTGATGCTTATGGTGGGCAGATGAAGACACGCACCCCTGCAACACCTGCGGCTCGAGCCCGCGAGATCGCGCCCGTCCTCAAGGCGCTCTCCGATGTGAACCGGCTGACCATCCTGCTCGCCATCGCCGACCGAGAGTCCACGGTCACCGACCTCGCCGACATCTCGGGCATGTCACAGCCCCTGGTGAGCCACCACCTCAAGACGCTTCGCGAGACCGGGCTCGTCACCTCGACGGCGGTCGGCCGCAGCAACGTCTACTCCCTGTGCTGCGACGCGATCTCCGAACCGATCGCCCTGCTGTCCGACCTCGCCACTCCCTCCTGCGCACCCAAGGACCGCTGATGACCAGCTACGACGACGACATTCGCACTGCCGTGCGTGAGCGCTATGCGGCGGCTGCACAGTCCGCCGCCTGCTGCGGGCCAACCTCCTGCTGCGGTGTAGCCGATGCCGCAATCGATGCGGTCGATCCGTTCGGCCAGTCGCAGTACGGCGACGACCAGCGCGCCCTTCTCCCCGACGAGGCTCTGATCGCATCGCTCGGCTGCGGCAACCCGACACTGCTCGCCGAGCTCAGGCCGGGCGATGTCGTGCTCGACCTCGGCTCCGGCGGCGGCATCGACGTGCTGCTGTCCGCACGCCGGGTCGCACCGAACGGCAGGGCCTACGGGCTCGACATGACGCCCGAGATGCTCGCGCTGGCGAACGCCAACAAGGCTCGGTCCGGGATCACCAACGTCGAGTTCCTTCTCGGCAGCATCGAAGACATGCCGCTGCCCGACGACGCCGTCGACGTCATCATCTCGAACTGCGTCGTCAACCTCTCCCCCGACAAGGACCGGGTCTTCCGCGAGTCCTTCCGCGTTCTGACACCCGGTGGCCGCTTCGCCATCTCCGACATGGTGCTCGCGCGCCCACTGCCTCCCGAGATCACCTCGATCATGGCGCTGTGGACCGGCTGTATCGCCGGAGCACTCACCGAGGACCAGGTGATTGCCGGTCTGGGTGCCGCTGGCTTCGTCGACGCCCACCTCGAACCGACAACGGTCTTCGGCCGCGCGGAGCTCGAGGCACTGGCCGCCGGCCTCGATCCCTCCCAGATTCCTGATGGTGTCGACATCGCCACCGCGATCGACACCCTCGACGGCGTCATCCGCGCCGCTTTCATCCGCGCCACGAAACCAGGAACCCCCGCCCCGAAGGAGACCCGCATGACCGCCATCCGCGTGTACGAGCCCGCCCTGTGCTGCAACACCGGGGTATGCGGCCCGGACGTCGATCAGGCACTCGTCGACTTCACCGCCGACCTCGCCTACCTCAGCGAGCAGGGTCTCGACATCGCTCGGCACAACCTGGCGAATGACCCGATGGCATTCGCCAATGACGAGACGGTGCGGACGTTCCTTCAGGTCGCCGGATCCGAAGGCCTGCCGCTGACCACGGTCGATGGGGTCACCGTGATGACGGGCACGTATCCGAGCCGCGAGCAGCTCGCTCGCTTCGCCGGCGCAGCAGAACTGTCAACGGTCCCCGCCGGCACGAGCCTGCTGCAGATTGCCGACGCGACTTCGGACGACACCTGCGCCTGCGGACCCGCCGGCTGCTGCTGACATGTACTCGTTCCTCTCCAATCCGCCGCGCTTCCTGTTCTTCACCGGCAAAGGCGGCGTCGGCAAGACGTCCATCGCATGCGCGACCGCCGTGCATCTTGCCGATCAGGGCAAGCGCGTCCTACTGGTCAGCACCGACCCGGCATCGAACGTCGGGCAGGTGTTCGACTGCGCCATCGGCAATGCGATCACGCCTGTCCCGGACGTACCCGGCCTCTGCGCGATGGAGATCGATCCGGAGGCTGCTGCCGAGGCCTACCGTGAGCGCATCGTCGGGCCCGTTCGCGGCCTGCTTCCGGAGCGCGAGATCGCGTCCATCACCGAGCAGCTCTCGGGGTCCTGCACGACCGAGGTCGCCTCGTTCGACGAATTCACCGCGCTCCTGACGGACGAGGAACTGATCGGTGACTACGACCACGTCGTGTTCGACACCGCCCCAACGGGCCACACGATCCGCCTGCTGCAACTGCCCGGGAACTGGAGCGATTTCCTCGACGCGGGAAAGGGCGACGCCTCGTGCCTGGGCCCCCTCGCGGGCCTGGACAAGCAGCGCAGCGCGTACGCAGGGGCGGTATCGGCGCTGCAGGACTCCAGCAGTACCCGCCTAGTTCTGGTTGCCCGCGCCCAGGCAGGTGCTCTGGATGAGATTGCCCGCACCAAGTCGGAGCTCGACCAGATCGGCATCGGCTCCGGCTGCGTGGTCATCAACGCGGTGCTGCCCGACGCTGCAGGCGACGAGCCGCTTGCCGCAGCCGTTCGTCATCGTGAGCAAGGCATGCTCGACAACCTGCCCGTCTCGTTGGCCTCGCTCCCCATGGATCTCATCAGCCTGAAGCCGATCAATGTCATGGGCCTCTCCGCACTTCGGGCGCTCCTCGACGACGATCCGCAGACGTCTGGCCAGGCCGTAGCCGCTGCGGATGAGGTGGCCGACCTTCCGCTGGCCAGCCTCATCAACGCCATCGAGGCGGGTGGCCACGGGCTGGTGATGTGCATGGGAAAGGGGGGTGTCGGCAAGACGACCATTGCCTCCGCGATCGCGATCGCATTGGCGGAGCGCGGACACCCGGTTCACCTGACAACCACCGATCCGGCGGCGCACCTCGAACAGACCCTTGAGGGCAGCGTGCCCCACCTCCGTGTCACCCGGATCGATCCCGTGCAGGCAACTCGCGAGTACCGCGATCACGTCATGGAGTCGAAGGGAGCCCAGCTTGATGACGCCGGTCGGGCGAACCTTGCCGAGGACCTGCGGTCGCCGTGCACCGAGGAGGTCGCGGTCTTCCGACAGTTCTCAGCGGTCATCCGAGAGGGACGCACCGGCTTCGTCATCGTCGACACCGCCCCTACCGGCCACACGCTGCTGCTGCTCGATGCGGCCGGTTCCTATCACCGCGACATGGTCCGCCAGATGGGCAAGGCTGACGGGTTCAGGACGCCGATGATGATGCTGCAGGACCCTGAACTCACCAAGGTCATCCTGGTCACCCTCCCCGAGCAGACGCCGGTACTCGAGGCCAGCATCCTGAAAGCGGATCTTGACCGCGCCGGGATCCACCCGTGGGCATGGGTCGTCAACGCCTCCATCCAGGCTGCGCATCCCGAATCGGCGTTCCTGCGCCTGCGGGCCGCGTCGGAGACCCAGCCGATCCGACAGGTGGGCGCGCTGGCACCGAGGATGGCGGTCGTACCGCTCCAAGCACATGAACCCGTCGGATTGCCGGCTCTCCGCACGCTGTTCTAGGCGAGGGCGGGCAGGCTCCAGGACACGCGGTGGTGCGGCGTCGGCCCCAAGCGCGTCAGCGCGTCAAGATGATCCGGCGCGCCGTAGCCCTTGTTGCCCGCCCAGCCGTACTCGGGGTAGTGCTCACTCAGGTCGATCATGAGGCTGTCACGGGCCGTCTTTGCGAGGATGCTCGCGGCCGCCACTCCGGCGCAGCGCAGGTCCGCCTTCACCATGGTCACCACCGGCGGCATGGAGTACTCGGCCGACTCCTCTGCGAACAGTGACGACTGCGCCGGTTCCGACAGGTAGTCGTGGCTTCCGTCGAGCAGCACCTGGTCCGGCCTGACCGGCAACGACGCCAGCGCCCGCTGGCCGGCAAGCCGCATGGCCGCGATGATGCCCAGCCGGTCGATCTCCTCGGCGGACGCCATACCGACGCCATGCGAGGCCCAGCGCATGATCCGAGGAAGCAGTTCCAT
>CAIVQM010000521.1 GCA_903908025.1 uncultured bacterium | reverse complement strand
TCCACGGAGTTCGGCGCCGGTCCCAACACGCAGGTGTGCCCGGTGTGCCTGGGCCTGCCGGGCTCCCTCCCGGTGCCCAACCGCACCGCGATCGAGTCGATCGTGCGGATCGGGCTCGCGCTCAACTGCTCGATCGTGCCCTGGTGCCGGTTCGCCCGGAAGAACTACTTCTACCCGGACATGCCGAAGGACTACCAGATCAGCCAGTACGACGAGCCGCTGTGCTTCGACGGCTACCTCGATGTCACCGTCGAGACCGACGATGGTCCGCGCGTGTTCCGCGTGGAGATCGAGCGCGTCCACATGGAGGAGGACACCGGCAAGCTCACCCATGCCGGCGGCACCACCGGGCGTATCCATGGTGCTGACTACTCGCTCGTCGACTACAACCGCGCGGGCATTCCGCTCATCGAGATCGTCACCAGGACGATCGTGGGCACGGGCGCGCTGGCACCGCAGGTCGCGAAGGCCTACGTTGCCGAGCTTCGCAACCTCATGCGGGCACTCGGCGTCTCCGACGTCCGCATGGAGGAGGGATCGCTCCGATGCGATGTCAACGTCTCCCTGAACCTGCCAGGGGCCGAGCTCGGAACGCGCAGCGAGACCAAGAACGTGAACTCGCTGCGTTCGGTCGAGCGTGCGGTGCACTCCGAGATCGAGCGTCAGGCCGCTGTGCTCACCACGGGCGGGCGCGTCATCCAGGAGACCCGCCACTTCCACGAGGACACCGGACGCTCCACCTCCGGCCGATCCAAGGAGCAGGCCGAGGACTACCGCTACTTCCCTGAGCCCGATCTCGTGCCGGTAGCGCCTTCCGAGGAGTGGATCGAGGAACTCCGCGGCACCCTCCCGGAGCTCCCGGCGCTGAAGCGTGCGCGGCTGCAGGCGGCGTGGGGCATCGGCGAGCACGAGCTGCAGACCATCGTCAATGCCGGTGCCCTTGAGCTCGTCGAGGCGGCCATCGCCGACGGCGTCGACCCGGCTGCTGCCCGCAAGTGGTGGACGGGCGAGCTGGCGCGCATCGCGAATGATCGTGATCTGGAGCTCACGGACCTGCCTGTGACATCGGCGCAGATCCGTCGGGTCGAGGAGCTCGTTGCCGACGGCAGCCTCAACGACAAGCTGGCCCGGCAGGTGTTCGACGGCCTCATCGCTGGCGAGGGCGACGTCGATGCCGTGGTTGCCGGGCGCGGGCTCGCGGTCGTCAGCGACGACTCGTCGCTCCTGGCCGCGATCGACGAGGCCCTCGCAGCGCAGCCCGATGTCGCAGAGAAGATCCGCGGCGGCAAGGTTCAGGCGGCCGGTGCGATCGTCGGTGCCGTCATGAAGACCACGCGAGGGCAGGCTGATGCCGCGAAGGTGCGCGCACTCCTGCTCGAGCGACTGGGCGTCAGCGAGTAGACGTGGTGCTCGGCGCGATGCTGCCGGCGGAGATGCGTCCTGCCGCGCCGGCGATCCCGTTGGTCGACGACCTCGACAGGGTCGCCTTCTACGTGCCGCGGTACATGGGACCTGTCGACGACCTCGCGCTGATGGCGCGCATGCCGCATCTCAAGGTTGTGCAACTGCTGACAGCGGGATACGACAATGCGCTGCCCTTCGTCCGCAAGGGGGTCACGCTCTGCAATGCGGGTGGAGTCCACGATGCGAGCACGGCCGAGCTCGCTGTCGGACTGATCCTCGCCTCGCTGCGTGGTCTGGATTCGTTCGCACGGGCGATGCCCACGGGTGCGTGGCTCTACGGCCGACGCGAATCGCTGGCGGACAGACGCGTGCTCATCGTGGGTGCTGGCGGAGTCGGGCAGGCGATCCGCCGCCGGCTGGAGCCGTTCGAGACCGAGATCGTGATGGTTGGCCGCTCGGCGCGCACCGGTGTCCACGCCTCCTCCGACCTGCCGCACCTGCTGCCGGTGGCCGATGTGGTGGTGCTCGCGGTGCCGCTCTCGGCGGAGACCCGGCAGCTGGTCGACGAGGCATTCCTCGCCCGGATGCGTGACCACGCCCTGCTCGTGAACGTGGCCCGCGGCCCCGTCGTCGATACGGACGCCCTTGTCGCGCATGTCGCGGCCGGCCGGATCCGGGCGGCACTCGACGTCACCGACCCGGAACCGCTGCCGCCAGACCATCCGCTGTGGACCCTGCCAGGCGTCCTCATCAGCCCCCACGTAGGCGGGAACACGTCCGCCTTCCTGCCTCGGGCCAGGGCCCTGGTGGAGGGGCAACTGCGCCGTTTCGCGGCAGGGGAGCCGCTCGCGTCAGTAGTCTCCCGCTAGACCAAGGGAGATCCCATTAAGCGAGCCATCGCCGCCACTGCCAGCCTTCTCGCCCTCGTCTCCATGATTGTCGTTGCCCCTGCCGCGCAGGCGGCGAGCACGACGGACATCACCTTCAAGGTCACCGGCTGCAACGGCTGCGTCATCACTCCCGTCTGGGCCCTCGAGGGGCAGGGCGTCGTCACGTTCGCGAGCGCCACGGTCGTGGACGGAAGTGCGATGGCCACCGTCCCCGTCGCGTCCACGCAGGGGATGTCCTTCAATATCACCGCGCCGTGGAAGGTCGACATCGACGCCGAGCCGGTGATCGTCACCCAGTACCAGGGTCGCGCCGAGGGGAGCCGGGTGACGATGAGCCAGGCGATGGCGTCGGCCCAGGCGACCGCATGCTGGTCGGGCACGACAGCCGCATCCGTGACCCTCCGCGTCATCGTTCGCCGCGTCCAGCTTCCGGGCATGATGACGGGCAGCACGGTGAAGGTGCCGCTGGCGTGGATGAGCCCGACCGTCGGGACCACCGGTGGGTTCGACAAGGCACAGAAGGGCGTCATCGCGCAGCAGGAGGCGTGGTACTGCCCGGCGGGGTGAGTCAATAGGCTTCGGCCCATGACCGACATGAAGCCGCGCAGTGGTGTTGTTACCGATGGCCTGGAGCGGGCGGCCGCCCGCGGGATGCTCCGCGCTGTCGGGATGTCCGACGAGGACTTCCCCAAGCCGCAGATCGGCGTGGCGTCCAGCTGGAACGAGATCACCCCCTGCAACCTCTCGCTCGAGCGCCTGGCGCGTTCGGCCAAGGAGGGTGTGCACGCGGCTGGCGGCTACCCCCTCCAGTTCGGCACCATCTCGGTCTCCGACGGCATCTCGATGGGCCACGAGGGCATGCACTTCTCGCTGGTGTCGCGCGAGATCATCGCCGACTCCGTCGAGGCCGTCATGCAGGCGGAGCGGCTCGACGGCATGGTCACCTTCGCCGGCTGCGACAAGTCGCTGCCGGGCATGCTCATGGCCTCGGCGCGCATCGATGTGGCATCGGTCTTCGTCTACGCCGGCTCGATCCTGCCCGGCCACGTGAAGCTCTCGGACGGGTCCGAGCACGATGTCACGATCATCGACGCGTTCGAGGCTGTCGGCGCCTGTGCGCGCGGACTCATGTCGCGCGAGGACGTCGACCTGATCGAGCGGGCGATCTGCCCGGGTGAAGGTGCCTGCGGCGGTATGTACACGGCCAACACGATGGCCAGCGCGGCGGAAGCCATGGGCATGTCGCTTCCTGGCTCGGCTGCCCCGCCGGCGGTCGACCGTCGCCGCGATGGGTTCGCCCGTCGCTCGGGCGAGGCCGTCGTCGAGCTCATCCGTCAGGGCATCACGACCCGCGACATCATCACCAAGCGTTCCCTCGAGAATGCGATCGCGGTCGTCATGGCCTTCGGCGGATCCACCAATGCGGTCCTGCATCTGCTGGCGCTTGCCCACGAGGCGGATGTCGAGCTCGAGATGGAGGACTTCCATCGCATCGGTGCCAAGGTTCCGCTGCTCGCCGACGTGAAGCCCTTCGGCCGGTATGTGATGAGCGATGTCGACCGTGTCGGCGGTGTGCCGGTCGTCATGCGCGCCCTGCTCGATGCCGGGCTGCTGCACGGCGACTGTCTCACCGTCACCGGCAAGACCGTGGCCGAGAACCTCGCCGACATCAACCCGCCGGATCCGGACGGCGAGATCCTGCGCGCATCGCGCTCACCTCTCGCAGCCACGGGTGGCATCACGATCCTGTCCGGTTCGCTGTGCCCCGAGGGCGCCGTGGTCAAGAACGCCGGGGTAGCAGTCGATGTCTTCGAGGGTGCGGCTCGCGTCTTCGAGCGCGAGCAGTCAGCGATGGCGGCACTCGAGGACGGCACCATCCAGAAGGGTGACGTCATCATCATCCGCTACGAGGGTCCCAAGGGTGGCCCGGGCATGCGCGAGATGCTGATGATCACCGGTGCGATCAAGGGCGCCGGGCTGGGCAAGGACGTCATGCTCATCACCGACGGGCGCTTCTCCGGTGGCACCACCGGCCTGTGTGTCGGGCACGTGGCGCCGGAAGCAGTCGATGGCGGTGCCATCGGCCTTGTGCAAGACGGCGACCGGATCCGCATCGACATCCCGAACCGCACTCTTGACCTGTTGGTCGACGAGGCCGAACTCGATACCCGTCGCGCTGCCTTCACTCCGCTGCCACCGCGCTACACCCGGGGCGTCCTCGCCAAGTACGCGAAGCTCGTCGGCTCGGCCTCGTATGGCGCCGTCTGCGACTGACGCGTCCGGAGGCAGGTCGATCAGTCCTCCCGGTAGCCGTCCCAGTCGGCGCCGCTGAGTAGGCCGCCGTCGATCGTGATGGCCTGACCGGTGATGTAGCTGGACGCTCCGCTGGCCAGGAAGATCACGGCGCCGACGAGCTCGGGTGGGTCCATGAGGCGACCCATCGGCATGCTGTCGGCGAACCAGCGCTCGCGATGCGGCTCGCCCCACAGCGGCTTGGTGAACTCGGTCTTCACGACGGACGGCTCGATGCAGTTGACGCGGATGCCGTCCTTGACCCACTCACGGGCGAACGAGCGCGTCATCGATGTCACGGCCGCCTTCGTCGCCGCGTAGACCGAGATGGTGTTGTAGCCGAAACGGGCGCTCATCGACGAGATGTTGACGATCGTGCCGCCGCCCCGCGCGGTCATGATCGGATGGACGGCCTGGCTCGTGAAGAAGACGGCACGCATGTTGACGGCGGCGATGGCGTCGAAATCCTCTGCCGTGACCTCGTCGATCGGCTTGCGACGGTTGATTCCGGCGCAGTTCACCAGGACGTCGATCCCGCCCATGGTCGCGTCGGCCTCGGCGACCATCGCCCGGCAGGCCTCGACATCGGACAGGTCGGCCGCGAAGGCGAAGGCACCGCCAGCCGCCTCGGCCCGCTCGAGGGTGATGTCCTGTGCGCCGACAACCGCGCCGGCGGCGGTCATGCCGCGCGTGAGCTCGCCACCGATCACACCGCCGGCCCCCGTGATGAGGACGTTCTTGCCGGCTAGGCTGAACAGGTCGGTGCTCATGTCATGCCTCTCGCTCGATCGTGACGATGCCATAGGGGTCCAGAGTGACGGTTCGGCTGCCAATCTCGACGGTCTGAGGAACCGGGCTGGCATTGGCGATCACCACGATGTCGTCGACGACGAGGGCATCGACGAGATCGGGATGCGTCGACACGGCTCGGGTCACCCGCGTCGCCCCCGCAACCGCAGCGAAGACGTCGTAGACCCGGTAGGGGCTGCCGGGAGTGGACGGAAAGTCCGCCGGCTGCGGTGACCCCTCGGCCCGCTCCATGACACCCTCCCAGCCCGTTGCCTCGAAGTAGGTCACCGCGTCGATGCAGCCCGACTCGGCGATCGCCTTGAGGGAGAGCACGGTCCACGCCGCTGCGAATGTCTCGCATTGCCGGACGTCGACGCGGCTCGGGAGCGGTGTGTTGCTCACATCCAGATCCGGCCGAGTCGCGTTGGGGTTGAAGCGAGGCCGCAAGGTGATGGGGGAGATCTCGAGGAATGCATCGGGATACAGGCGTCGCGCATTGCGGGCGATCGTGCCCTGCGTGGCGGCGTTCTGCATCACCGACTGGTCGTCGGCCGCGTGGACCTGGGGGTTGAGCGAGAACGCGATGCGCTCGGGGCCGGTCGGTCGGCCGCGGTTGAGCTCGGTGAAGTAGAGGTTCGTGCCGCCGCCGATGCGGTCGCCGAGCACACCGCGCGCGTGCTCAAGCAGTTCGGGTCCGGTGACCTTGGCATCCTGGTCGAACACCAGCCAGTGGCTGATGCGAGCGTCATCCCGGAAGGGCGCGAGGTGGCTGATGTCTCCCGTGATCGTGATGGCCGGGACGAGGAGCGCGCCGATGGCGTCGGCATCCTGCAGGGCAGCCTCCAAGCGTTCGATCGGCTCGTCGGATGTCAGGTCGACACGGACATGTGCGAGACGCAGGACCGCGAGCCGCTCGATCTCCGTAGAAGTGAGGGCATGTCCGTCGTGGTCGAGCTGGATGCCGAGTGCCGGCATGGAGGCGGTCTCGTCGGAAATGTGGATGCGGAGGGGGCCATCGAGAGCTCCTGCTTCGGGCACCGATCCGCTCAGGATGATCTCGACCGCCTGCGCGATGCGCTCGCCCGGTTGCACGGTGACGGGGAAGGGCAGGGTGATCGGCGTGCAGTAGTGCTTGAACGAGGCGTCACTCCAGTTGCGGTGGTCCTCGCTCTCGAAGGTTTCGCCGGACATCCGAACGGTCGCGAGCAGCCCAGGTGCTACTTCGTGGGCGAGCGCCCGCATGTCGACGAAGGGCTGGTCCGGATCGATGTCATCGGGGAAGGCCGTCTCGGCGAGCGTTCCGTCGATTCGCTCCAGAGTCGCTGCTCGGCCGGCGAGGTCGGCCGGATGCAGCACGCACATCCCGAGCCGGTTCCGGACGAACGCCTCGTCGGCGGTGCCGTCGATCGCATACCGGATCGTGCCGTCTGGTGTCCCGGTGATCCGACCGGTCCAGGTGAACGGCGCGGCGTCGAAGGTTCCGCGTGCGGTCAGCTCGATCTCGAATGCGTCGTCGGTCTGTCGGACCTGCTGATCAAGGATCGTCCACGGGCGGGCGGTCCAGTTGAGGTCCTGGAACACCACGTAGATGCGGCGAACGACCTCGATGCCACCGAGCCGGATATCGCGCAGGTCGCCGTCGCGGTAGGCCATTGTCAGCGGACCTGCGGCCAGGACGGTCAGGACAGGCTCCCGACGGTGTAGCGCGTGCCGGTGGCGAGTGACTCGTACGCGCCGAGCGTGACGTCAAGCAGGCGCAGCGTGCGCGCACCGGACGTCTCCGGCTCTGCGCCCGTCTGCAGGCAGCTGATCCAGTGCCGCTGGATGTTGTAGACGGAGTCCTGGATGGCGTTCCACGGCTCGCTCGTCCAGCCGTGGTCGGGGATGGCCAGATCCTCGTCGGTGACCACGCCGCGACTGACCACCTGAAGGTGATAGTCGGCACCGAGGGTGATCGACCCCTCGGTGCCCTCAAGAGTGACGAACGTCTGCGGGTAGGTGTTGTGGTCGGAGCGCGTCTCGTAGCTGGCATCGACGATGCACGTCGCATCGTTCATGTGCATGAGGACAGTGGCCACATCCTCACCGACGATGCGCGGATTCACCTTGAGCGCATCGGTGAACAGGGTCTGTGGCTCGCCCATGAAGCAGGCGGCCAGGTCGAACAGATGCACGGCCACGTCGACGATGATCATCCGCTCGCTGTCGACGAGCCACGGCTGGGCGGAGTAGACAT
>CAIVQM010000520.1 GCA_903908025.1 uncultured bacterium | reverse complement strand
CGGCGTGTGGTGTGCCGTAACGATGTGGCGTGCTGTGGGCTGGTGGCGGACCGTGGTCGTCGGTGTGGCCTTTGCGGCGGCCTTCGTGCTCTCACATCCGCTGGGCAACGTCATCGGTTCGTGGCCAGCCGTCCTGGCCGTGGCTGTTGCCGTGGGGACACTGGCGTGGGTGTTGGGCAGACCCGTCGATCTAGGACGTGCCTCGACCTGACTTGCCGGTGCCCTTGGAGCGGTAGAGCTCCGCATCTGCGATGGCCATCGCCTCGTCGAAGTCGGCCCGCGGTGGCCAGTCTGCGCAGCCATGGCTCCAGGCGACGGGGGAGACCTGGTGCAGTCTCTCGATCACCGGGCCGATGGCGTCAGCCGTCAGTCGCTCGAGGATGAGGACGAACTCGTCCCCGCCGCTGCGCAGCGCCAGATCGCCCGGGCGGAGGACGCGTCGACAGGCATCGCCGAACTCTCGTAGCGCCTGATCACCGGCGAGGTGGCCCTGCGTGTCGTTGAGCGCCTTGAAGTCGTCGAGGTCGATGACGACGAGGCAGCGTCGGCGAAGGCGGCGATCCGTCCGGTTGGCAGCGATCAGCGCGTCGAGGGCGCGGCGGTTCAGCAGTCCGGTCAGTTCGTCCGTCGTGGCCGCTGACTCCAAGGCGGCGCGGAGGGCACTCAGGATGAACAGCAGGATGAGCATGGTGCACGTGGTCACGAGCCACGGTGCGAACATGTTGGTCCACTCGGTGCGAGAGATGGCGACCGCGTAGAGCACCGCCATCAGCAGGATGTACGCCAGCGACTGGACACGTGGCATCCAGTAGGACGAGTACAGCGAGATCGTCAGGTAGCCGATGCCTGCCGTGGCTGCTCCGACCTCCGAGCCGACCATCATCACGAGCATCGTCGTGATCGCGATGATGATGAGGACGAAGACATGCAGCAGCCACGTCGGCGCGCGTGAGCCGTAGCCGACCAGCGCTCCGATCATGATCAAGCAGGCGATGATCGCGGCACCGAGGTCGACGCGGTCAGTCTCCCCGGCCCCCTGCAGGAGCAGAACCACCAGCAGGTTGCCGGCGGCGATTGCTACGTAGGCAGCGAGCGTCCACACGGGGCCTGGCATGTTGCCGACCCACGAATCGAGGGACGAGCGAGGGCGGAGGTTCAGTTCGCCAGAGCCATCCTCGCGATTCATCATGAGGACACCGGGCCCACGGCGAGTCGGGACTCGATGACCGTGCCGCCCACGCTCTCGACCAGGTAGGCGGCGGGGCCGATCTTCGGGTCCGGTGCATCGAGATCGCACACGATCTCGATCGGCTCGGTGCCCTCGTACAGGATCCCGATGCGGTCATCGGTGGCGTAGGACAGGGGCAGCGAGCCGTCGGCGACCAGGCGATGCAGCAGTGGACGTCGCTGCTCTTCAGAGTCGTAGTGCACGCCGTTGCCGTAGGGCAGCAGGGCCAGGCCGTTGTCGATGACCTGCAGATCAACGCCGAACGAATCGGTGGGGCCACCGACATGCCAGCAGATCGAGCCGGCGCTGACGCCGCCGAGGACCGCACCGCGCTCCCACGCGTCGGACATGGCCTCGTCGACGCCGTGCAGGCGCCACAGGGCGAGCAGGTTCGCGACGCTGCCGCCACCCACCCAGACGACATCTGCCTTGGCCAGCGCATCCTTCGGGCGCCGGTTGGGCTGCGTGAAGAGCGCGAGGTGGTCGACATCGCAGCCGGAATCGGCGAGGGCGGAGTACATCGTCGACAGGTACTGGTGGTCATCGCCGCTCGCCGTCAGCACGAGCAGGACGCGAGGCCGGGTGGCGCCACTCAACTCCAGGGCGCGCAGCATGATGCCACCGGGCTTCATGACACCCCACAGGCCCGTCGAGACGAAGCCGCCGCTGGACGCGAGGATGTGGCGAGGCCGGGTCACTCGGGTGGCCTAGCGGGCCGTGGTGCCGCGCAGGGCGGCATCGACGAAGGCGATCAGCGGGATGGACTCGTCGGCCGCGCTGGCCTCGCCCCCCTCGATCCGGGCGATGGCCACTTCGACCACCCCCCACACGTAGCGCGCCTGACGGACCGGATCAGTGGAGCCGGTAGCGATGAGCGCATCCACGAGGGGGGCGATGAGTGCCTGATGGAGTTCGTGAACCTCGGCGCGACGGGTCGGCGGAAGCTCGATGGCGGCCGCTGAGCGAAGGAGGGCGTGCCGGCCGTCGGCGACGTAGGCGAGGATGCCGTGGATCCACGCATGCACCCGCTGTCCCGCATCGCTGGCCTCGTTGGTCGACACCTCGAGGGATGCCGACCAGGCCGACAACTCGTCGACCAGCACGTCGGCAATCAGCTCGGCGGCGCTGCTGTAGTACTCGTAGACCGCTGAGCGCGACAGCCCGACCTCGTGCGCCACCTCCGCGACGGTGAACGTGCCGCTGCCACGCTGGATGAGAGTCGCGGCGGCCGCCAGGAGCGCATCGCGGCGCAGTTCGCGGTTCTCCGCGACGGTGGGGGCAGCGATCTTGGGCACGGGGTCATTCTGCCGTGCGGATGGGGGCATCGTGCGGTTAGTCGCTAGCATCGCGTGACGGCGCCTGCTGACAGGTGTGCTGACGGCGCGCCGACTCCGGGACCGCCCCTGCCCCGGACAACCGGAGGACCCCGTCCATGAGTCCTGATGACGCCCCTGTCGTGCCCGCCCTCCCCATCGATGCCGACCGAATGCACCGTGCTGACCCGCAGATGGTCGACGTGATCCTCACGTACGTCGCTGACCGGCTCCTCACACCTGAGGTGCCGCTCGACGGCCTGGCCGACCGAGACCACCTCGACGAGGTCCTCGACGGCCTCATCACGGAGGAGGGCCACGACTTCCAGAAGGTGCTCGACATCTATGCCGACCACCTGGCCCTGACGGTGCTGTCCGCCGACAGCCCGCGGATGTTCACCTTCATCCCGTCAGCCCCGACCAAGGCCTCGCTGCTGTTCGACATGGTCGTGTCGGCCGCCTCGCTGCAGGGCTGCTCCTGGCTGGAGGCGGCCGGCGCCGTCGTCGCCGAGAACCAGGCACTGCGCGTCATGGCCGACATTGCGGGGTTGCCTGCTGGCGCTGGGGGCG